>JAKBFR010000012.1 GCA_021837545.1 Bacillota bacterium
AAGTTGCAGATAATTCAGGTGCAAAAGAGATTATGTGTATAAGAGTCTTAGGCGGATCTAAAAGAAAGTTTGGTAATATCGGTGATGTTATAGTAGCTAGCGTTAAAAGTGCAACACCAGGTGGAGTTGTTAAAAAAGGTGAAGTTGTAAAGGCAGTTGTAGTTAGATCAGTAAAAGGTGTAAGAAGAGCCGATGGTTCATATATTAAATTTGATGAAAATGCAGCAGTTATAATCAAAGATGATAAACAACCAAAAGGAACTCGTATCTTTGGACCTGTTGCTAGGGAGCTAAGAGATAAAGAATTCAATAAGATTTTATCATTAGCACCAGAAGTTCTATAAGAGGAGGTGGCTAACTTGAAGATACATGTTAAAAAGAATGATACAGTTATTGTTATATCAGGAAAAGATAAAGGCAAGACTGGTGAAGTGTTAAAAGCATATCCAAAAACAGGAAAAATTCTTGTTCAAGGAATTCACATAGTAAAGAAACATCAAAAAGCTAATAAGAGTCAAGTTGAGAGCGCTATAATTGAAAAAGAAGCAGCAATCAACAGCTCAAAAGTTATGTTATATTGTAACAAATGTAAGAATGCAACTAGAATTAGTAACAAAATCTTAGATGATGGTACTAAGGTTAGAGTATGTAAAAAATGCGGAGAAACATTCTAAAATTTGAAAGGAGGTAACTAATATGACAAGACTTCAAGAAAAATATCAAAAAGAAGTAATTCCAGCTATGATTGAAAAGTTCGGATATAAAAATATAATGGAAGTTCCAAAACTTGAGAAGATTGTAATCAACATGGGAGTTGGAGAAGCTAAAGAAAATCAAAAGGTCTTAGAATCAGCAGTTAATGATTTAACTTTGATTGCAGGTCAAAAGCCTGTATTAACAAGAGCAAAGAAATCTGTAGCTAACTTCAAAATTAGAGAAAACATGGCATTAGGGTGTAAGGTTACTCTAAGAAAAGCTCAAATGTTTGAATTTGCAGATAAGTTAATGAGTATTGCATTACCAAGAGTTAGAGATTTCAGAGGAGTTTCAAGCAAGGCATTTGATGGTAGAGGAAATTATTCATTAGGAATTAAAGAGCAATTAATATTCCCAGAAATAGAATATGATAAGATTGATAAAGTTAGAGGAATGGATATAATCTTCGTTACTTCAGCAAATACTGACGAAGAAGCTAGGGAATTATTAAGATTCCTTGGAATGCCATTCGCTCAATAATAAGGAGGGAAACACATTGGCACGTAAGGCTATTATTGAAAAGTGGAGCAAAACTCCTAAATTTAAAACACAAGCTTATACAAGATGTAGAATATGTGGAAGACCACATTCTGTATTAAAGAAATATGGAGTATGCCGTATTTGTTTTAGAGAACTTGCTTATAAGGGCGAAATTCCAGGTTGTAGAAAAGCAAGTTGGTAATAGATACAATGTAACGAAAGGAGGCACATTAAATGGTTATGACAGATCCTATAGCAGATTTATTAACTCGTGTAAGAAATGCTAACGCTGTAAGACATGAAGTGGTAGAGGTACCTTCTTCAACTATAAAGAAGGAAATTGCAAATATATTATTACAAGAGGGTTATATAAAAGAAATAAATGAATATAACGACGGAGTTGTTCCAATGTTAAGATTATCTCTTAAATATGGAGCTAACAAAGAAAGAGTTATAACTGGTATTAAGAGAATTTCTAAACCAGGATTAAGAGTTTATTGCAAAAAAGATGAAGTACCAAAGGTTCTTAATGGATTAGGAATCGCTGTTGTTTCAACTTCAAATGGAATAATGGTTGATAGAGAAGCCCGAAAGAACAGTTTGGGTGGAGAAGTAATCTGTTACGTTTGGTAATATTTTAGATAAATTAAACTAAATAAAATTGTGATAGATATACAATTTTTAAATAATACAGGAGGTGCAATTATGTCAAGAGTAGGTAGATTACCAATAGCTATTCCTGCTGATGTGACTGTTGCTGTAACGCCAGAAAACCTTGTTACAGTTAAGGGACCAAAAGGTGAATTAGTTAAAACTATGCATAAAGATATTAGCATAGCTGTTGAAAACAATGAAGTAATTGTTACTAGACATAGTGAACAAAAAGAACACAGAGCTCTTCACGGTTTAACAAGAGCATTAATTAATAATATGGTAATCGGAGTAAAAGAAGGTTATCAAAAGACTTTAGATTTAGTTGGTGTTGGTTATAGAGCTCAATTACAAGGGAAAAAACTTGTAATGAACCTTGGATATTCACATCCAGTTGAAATTCAACCAATTGACGGAATCACATTCGAAACTCCAGCTGCAACTAAAGTAATAGTTAGTGGAATAGATAAAGAAAAGGTTGGATTTGCAGCAGCAGATATAAGAAAATGGAGAGTACCAGAACCATATAAGGGTAAAGGTATTAAATATGAGAATGAAGTGATTAGACGTAAAGAAGGTAAGACTGGTAAGAAATAATAGAAAGGAGTGAGTTTTATGTTCAAAAAGGTAGACAAAAAAGCAGGTAGAGAAAAACGTCACCTTAGAGTTCGTAAAAAAGTTTTTGGTACTGCGGAAAGACCAAGACTTTCAGTTTTTAAGAGTGAAAAGAATATATATGCACAAGTTATTGATGATATAAATGGTGTTACATTAGTAGCTGCTTCAAGTTTAGATAAAGATTTTGCTGCTAAAGGCGGAACTAAAGAAGGTGCTAAACTTGTAGGAGAAGTAGTTGCAAAAAGAGCTATAGATAAAGGAATTGATGTAGTGGTATTTGACAGAGGTGGATACATATATCACGGAAGAGTTCAAGAATTAGCACAAGCAGCTAGAGAAGCAGGCTTGAAATTCTAATATACGAGGAGGGAAATAAATGAGAATCGATCCTAGTACACTAGACCTTAAAGAAAAGGTTGTTTTTATAAACAGAGTTACTAAGGTTGTTAAGGGTGGTAGAAACTTCAGATTCAGCGCTCTAGTTGTTGTCGGAGACGAGAACGGACACGTTGGTGTTGGAATGGGTAAGTCAATCGAGATCCCAGAAGCAATTAAAAAAGGAATAGAAGATGCTAAGAAAAACTTAGTAAGCGTTGCAATGGTAGGAACATCAATTCCTCACAGAGTTAACGGTAAATTTGGAACTGCAAATGTTCTAATTATGCCAGCTAAAGAAGGTACAGGAGTTCTTGCAGGAGGCCCAGCAAGAGCAGTACTTGAATTAGCAGGATTAAAGGATGTTAGAGCTAAATCATTAGGTTCAAACAATCCTAATAACATGGTAAATGCAACAATAAACGGATTAGCTAGTTTAAGAACAGCAGAAGATATCGCTAAATTAAGAGGTAAATCTGTAGAAGAAATATTAGGTTAGGAGGTATTGCAATGGCTAAATTAAGAGTTACATTAGTAAAGAGCTTAATCGGTAGAAAGAAAGACCATATCGCTACAGCAAATGCTCTTGGACTTAAGAAAATAGGTAAAATAGTAGAACCTGAGGCAACACCTCAAGTACAAGGTATGATAAAAAAGATAGAATATCTATTAAAAGTAGAAGAAGTATAGAATAAGGAGGTGTACTGAATATGAAACTTCACGAATTGAAACCAGCAGAAGGTAGCAAAAAAGCACCTAAAAGAATTGGTAGAGGTACTGGTTCTGGCACAGGAAGAAATGCTGGTAAGGGTGAAAAAGGTCAAAATGCAAGATCAGGTGGTGGCGTAAGACCTGGTTTTGAAGGCGGTCAAATGCCTTTATATAGAAGACTTCCAAAGAGAGGTTTTACAAACATTTTTGCAAAGAAAATTGTTAGCATAAATCTTGACAGATTAAATATGTTTGAAAATGGTACAGAAATTACTCCAGAAGTATTACTTGAAAATAGAGTTATAAGTAAAGTATTAGATGGAGTAAAGATTCTTGGAAACGGAACATTAGAAAAAAGCTTAACAGTTAAAGGATGTAAGTTCTCTAAGTCTGCTGTAGAAAAAATTGAAGCAGCTGGGGGAAAAGTCGAGGTGATTTAAAGTGCTTCAGACTCTACGAAATGCATTCAAAGTTCCTGAACTTAGGAAAAAGATTTTATGGACTATATTACTAGTTGCAGTTTTCAGGATGGGAAGCCATATTCCTCTTCCTGGAATTAATTCTGAGTATTTAAAAAGCCTATCTCAATCCGGAGGGCTATTAGGATTTTATGATATGATTTCTGGAGGTGCTTTTAGCAGATCTAGTATATTAGCATTAGGTGTTATGCCATATATTAATGCATCAATCATAGTTCAATTATTGACTGTTGCAATTCCTCAGTTAGAACAACTTTCTAAAGAGGGCCAGAATGGAAGAAAGAAGATACAAGATGCAACACGTTATGTATCTTTTGCAATATCTTTTGTACTGGCATATGGAATATTTGCAACAATTTCAAGTAGTGGTGCAACAGCTGGATTACAATTAGCACAAAAAATAATTGTTGTTTTTGCATTAGTAGTTGGGTCAACATTCTGTATGTGGTTAGGTGATCAGCTTACAGTTAAAGGGATTGGTAATGGAACATCTGTATTGATATTTGTTAATATTATTTCTAGGGTTCCAGTAACAATTGCTTCAATGATGACGCTTAAAGAATCAGGAAGTGCGAGTATAGTAGAAATTGTATTATTTGGAGTATTTATTGTGCTAATGCTTGCAACGATTTTATATTTTTCTTTATCAGAAAGAAGAATACCTGTACAATATGCAGGTAAATTCTCTTCTGGAAATAATAATATGGTAAAATCACAATCAACACACATTCCGTTAAGCATAATTGGTTCAGCTGTTCTCGCAATCATATTCTCTATGTCAGTAATGGAATTTCCAAAAACAATAGCAACATTGTTTGGTAGAGATAAAGAGTGGGCAAAATGGATATTGACTAACAATACATCTATATTTAATCAAAAGAGTTGGATGTATATAGTATTATATGCGATACTTACAGTATTTTTTAATTGGTTTTATACCCAGATTACGTTTAAGCCAGATGAAATGTCTGAAAACTTACACAAATCAGCTGGTTTTGTACCGGGAGTAAGACCAGGAGAAGAAACCACAATATATTTTGAAAGAGTTCTTAATAGACTATCATTTATTGGAGGAATATTAGCAGCATTTTTAGCTATTACACCAACAATTATTCAAAATTATACACAATTTCAAAATATATCTTTTTCAGGAACTGGACTATTGATTGTTATAAATGTTGCATTAGATTTCACTAGAAAAGTAGAATCGCAAATGGTAGTTAGGCACTATAAAGGATTTCTTAAATAGAATAGAATAA
This sequence comes from Bacillota bacterium, assembly GCA_021837545.1. Next base: position 5,330 of record JAKBFR010000012.1, read on the forward strand.
ATGGAGATGAAGCCGGTGAAGATAGTATTACTAGGTCCTCCTGGAGCTGGAAAAGGAACACAGGCTAAATCAATCAGTAATAAATATTTAATACCACATATTTCTACAGGAGATATTTTTAGGAAAAACATTTCTGAAAACACTCCTTTAGGAATAGAAGCAAAAAGTTATATGGATAACGGACAGTTAGTTCCTGATGAAGTTACTATTAACATGGTTAAAGATAGACTACAACAGGATGATTGCAATGATGGATATTTATTAGATGGTTTTCCTAGAACTGTGATTCAAGCTGACGCTCTTAACAACTTTCTTATAGAAAGAGGCGAACAATTAGATACTGCATTATTAATAAAGGTACCTAATGAGTTTATCCTAGAAAGAATGACTGGTAGAAGAGTATGTCCATCATGTGGAGCAAGTTATCATGTTAAATTTAATCCTCCAACAAATGAAGGAAAATGTGACTTGTGTGGAAGTGAAGTTATACAAAGAAAAGATGATACAGTAGAAACTGTAAAAGAAAGATTGGATGTATATCAAAGAGAAACACAACCATTAATTGAATTTTATAGTGAAAAACAATTGCTTTCAGAAGTAGATGGTACAAAAGCTATTAATGATGTTTTCAGAGGGATATGTGAAATATTGGGGAAAAATAAGTAATGATTATTATAAAGAATCATAATGAAATAACCCTAATGAAAAAAGCAGGCAGAATAGTAGGAGAAGCATTGCTATTGCTTGAAAAAGAAGTAAAACCTGGTGTAACAACTGCAGACTTGGATAGAATGGCAGAAGAATTTATAACTAAGCATGGAGCAAAACCTTCATTTAAAGGCTTATATGGTTTTCCTTCGTCACTATGTATTTCAGTAAACGAGCAAGTAATACATGGATTTCCAGGAGCATATGTTCTTAGAGAAGGAGATATAGTTAGCATTGACTGTGGGGCATTTTTTGATGGATTCCATGGAGATGCGGCAAGAACCTTCCCAGTTGGAAATATTTCAGTAGATGCTCAAAAATTAATTGATATAACAAAAGAAAGTTTTTTTCAAGGCATAAAGTTTGCCAAAGAAGGAAATAAATTAACTGATATATCATATGGGATACAAAGCTACGTAGAAGCAGCAGGTTTCTCAGTTGTAAGAGATTTTGTAGGTCATGGGATTGGAAGGAAAGTTCATGAAGATCCTAATGTACCTAATTTCGGTAAATCTGGTAGGGGTCCAAAGCTACTTGAAGGTATGGTTTTAGCAATAGAACCTATGATTAATGCAGGTACTTATAAAGTGAAAACTTTAAAAGATGGATGGACAGTTGTAACAGCAGATTCTTCTTTGTCAGCTCATTATGAGAATACAGTTGCAATTTTATCAGATGGACCTGAAATATTAACACTGATTAAGTAGAAAAAAGAGTGTTGCTTAGTTATAAATTTGCATAATACCATTGTGGTAGTGTTGATTTATACTAAGGTAATCATAGAGGTGAAAAATTTGCAAAACAATGACTTTATTGGAAAAGTAGTACTTTCAAAAGCAGGAAGAGATATAGATCACTTATATGTTGTTGTTAGGCAGATAGATAATAATTATGTATTACTAGTTAATGGGAATACAAAGTTAATGAAGATGCCTAAGAAGAAAAAGATTAAACACTTAAGTATTTTAGAAGATATAGATGATGAATTGTTATCATCAATACAATCATGCGACAAGAGTACTGATTTAAAAATTAAGAGATTCCTAAAGTTAAGAGGCATTGTTAAGGAGGGTTGATTACCTTATGTCAAAAGATGACGTTATAGAAATGGAAGGTAGAGTACTAGAATCTTTACCAAATGCCATGTTTCAAGTTGAACTTGAAAGTGGGCATAAGATTCTTGCACATATATCAGGTAAATTAAGAATGAACTTTATAAGAATTTTACCAGGAGATAAAGTTACAGTAGAGCTTTCTCCTTATGATCTAACAAGAGGTAGAATTACATGGAGAGCTAAATAAGGTAGATGTGACTAAAATTAATATCTACCACAAAAGTAATATGAGGAGGGTTAGCTATGAAAGTAAGACCATCAGTTAAGCCTATTTGTGAAAAGTGCAAAGTAATAAGAAGAAAAGGGAAAGTCATGGTAATCTGTGAAAATCCTAAGCACAAGCAAAAACAAGGCTAATGATCAAGTTTACAATATTATTTACATTAAAATAAATGTAAATAATATTGACATTTCAGCAAAAGTCAAATATGATTATATAGTCGTTTAATTAATCAACAATAAATTTTAGGGCGGCTGACAATAGAAATCATCTATTGACCTAGAATTTTATTATAAATATAAAATCAACTTTTATACATTTCAATTATCAGGAGGTGTAAATTTTAATGGCAAGAATATCAGGTATTGACCTACCAAGAGAAAAAAGAGTTGAAATAGGTTTAACTTATATATATGGAATAGGATTAACAACTTCACAAAAAATCTTAACTGTAACTGGAATTAATGCAGATACAAGAGTTAAAGATTTATCCGAAGAAGAAGTTAATGAGATCAGAACTTATATCAACAAGAATTTAATGGTTGAAGGTGACTTAAGAAGAGACATCGCTATGAATATCAAGAGATTAGTAGACATAGGAACATACAGAGGAATTAGACATAGAAAAGGCCTTCCAGTAAGAGGACAAAAAACTAAGACTAATGCAAGAACAAGAAAAGGTCCTAAGAAGACAATGGCAAATAAGAAGAAATAGTAAGGAGGGAAGATAATGGCAGCTCAAAAGAAAGTTAAGAAAACTAGAAGAAGAAAAGAAAGAAAAAATGTTGAGCATGGTGCTGCACACATTAAGTCAACTTTTAATAATTCAATAGTTACTTTAACAGACGCAGTAGGAAATGCTTTATCATGGTCAAGTGCAGGCGCATTAGGCTTTAGAGGATCAAGAAAGAGCACTCCATTTGCAGCTCAAATGGCAGCAGAAACTGCAGCTAAAGTAGCAATGGAACATGGCTTAAAAAGTATAGAGGTTTATGTTAAAGGACCTGGTTCAGGAAGAGAAGCAGCTATAAGATCCTTACAAGCAGCAGGACTAGAAGTAACTTTAATTAAAGATGTTACTCCAATACCACATAATGGTTGTAGACCACCAAAGAGAAGAAGAGTCTAATTATAACTGTAATAGGAGGTGTAATTTAATGGCTAGATATACTGGCGCTACATGTAGATTATGTAGAAGAGAAGGTATGAAACTTTTCCTTAAGGGCGATAGATGTTTTACAGATAAATGTGCTTTTGTTAGAAGAAGCTATGCACCAGGACAACATGGAGCAAGTAAAAAGAAAGTATCAAACTATGGAATTCAATTAAGAGAAAAGCAAAAAGCAAAAAGAATTTATGGCATATTAGAAAGCCAATTCAGCGCATATTATGAAAAAGCTGACCATATTCAAGGTATAACAGGTGAAAACTTACTTAGATTATTAGAAATGAGACTTGATAACGTAGTTTATAGATTAGGTTACGGTGCATCAAGAAATGAAGCTAGACAATTAGTAACTCATGGACATTTCTTAGTAAATGGCAAAAAAGTTGACATTTGTTCATACAAGGTTTCAGTTAATGATGTTATTACTGTATGTGAAAAGAGCAAATCAAGTGAAAAGTTTAAAACTTTTATGGAAAATCCAAAAACTTTACCAAAATGGTTAGAAGCTAATGTTGATAATTATGAAGGAAAAGTAGTTGCAGAGCCATCAAGAGAAGATATAGATGTGCCTGTTAACGAAACACTTATTGTTGAGTTATACAGTAAATAATATATTTATATTTGTTAGAGAAATTTATCACAATATATGCAAATATAGAATCAGTTGCCCTCATAATAAGGTTGCCATTTATAAAATAAGGAGGGTTTGTCAATGTTAGAAATCGAAAAGCCGATAATAGAATGCATAGAAGCTAATGAAGATGGTACGTATGGTAAATATGTTGTTGAACCACTTGAAAGAGGATATGGTATTACATTAGGGAATGCTTTAAGAAGAATATTATTATCATCTCTTCCAGGAACTGCAACAACTTCTGTCAAAATTGATGGAGTGCTTCATGAGTTTTCTACTGTTCAAGGAGTTAAAGAAGATGTTACTGAATTAATTCTTAACGTGAAATCATTAGCTCTGAAAATGAATGGTGAAGGTCCAAAGGTTATTTATATTGATGCTAAAGGACCAGGTGAAATTACTGGAGCTGATATAAAGACTGATGGAGATGTTGAAGTTGTTAATAAGGATTTACATATTGCAACTTTAGACAACGATGGAAGACTTTATATGGAATTAACAGTTAATAAGGGAAGAGGATATGTTACTCAAAATAAAAATAAGAGTGATGAGTTACCAATTTCAGCAATAGCAGTTGATTCTATTTATACACCAGTGAAAAGAGTTAATTTTACTGTTGATAACACAAGAGTTGGCCAAATTACTGATTATGATAAATTAACTTTAGAAATTTGGACTAATGGTACTGTGAAAATAGATGAAGCTATTAGTTTATCAGCAAAAATACTTATTGAACATTTTAAGTTATTTATGTCATTGACAGATAATACCAATGATGTTGAAATAATGATAGAAAAAGAAGATGATAAGAAAGAAAAAGTCCTAGAAATGACTGTAGAAGAACTCGATTTATCAGTTAGATCATATAACTGTTTAAAAAGAGCCGGAATTAATACAGTTCAAGAACTTGCCACAAAATCTATGGATGATATGATGAAGGTAAGGAATCTAGGAAAGAAATCTTTAGAAGAAGTTGAAAGAAAGCTTAAAGAGTTAGGCTTATGTCTAACTCTATACGAGGAGTAAGGAGGTAAATCCATGGCAGGTTATCGTAAACTAGGTCTTCCAACAGACCAAAGAAAAGCTATGCTAAGAAATCTTGTTACTAGTCTTTTAAAACATGGTAAAATAGAAACAACTGATACAAGAGCTAAAGAAACTAGATCAATAGCAGAGAAAATGATTACCCTTGGAAAAAGAGGAGATCTTCATGCTAGAAGACAAGTCCTATCTTTTGTTCAAGAAGAATTAGTTGTTAAGAATTTATTTGATAATGTAGCTCCAAAGTACGCTGATAGAAATGGCGGATACACAAGAATAATTAAAAAAGGTCCTCGAAGAGGGGACGGAGCAGAGATAGTAATACTTGAATTAGTATAGTACTAATGGGGATTAAGTTTAGACTTAATCCCCATTTTAACATAAAAAATTAAACCATTAAGTTAATATATTATAGAGCAGTTTTTTAAAGTTTTGATAAAAATGCATACTATTTATTGAATAAATAAGATTTTCAGATATAATAGTATAGTGTATATACAGTTATAGTTATTATTAAAAAACATTTGTATAATATATTAACAATAAAACATTATGGAGGTATACTATGAATGATGCAATGATAAAGTGCACGAATGTATATTTTAAATATATAAGAAACTCAGAAGGAATTAGTGAAGAAAAATATGCAGTGAAAGATGTTAATCTAGAAGTGGAAAAGGGAGAGTTTTTAGTTATATTAGGTCATAATGGCTCAGGTAAATCAACAATAGCTAAACATATGAATGCATTAGTATTACCAACGGCAGGTACCGTAATAGTAGATGGCCTTAATACTAGTGATCCAGAGAATGTATGGAATATTAGATCTAAAGCTGGAATGGTATTCCAAAACCCAGATAATCAATTAGTTGCTACTATAGTTGAAGAAGATGTAGCTTTTGGACCTGAAAATTTAGGTGTTGAACCATCGGAAATTCGTAGAAGAGTTGATGAAAGCTTAGAAAAAGTAGGAATGAGTAAGTATAAGAGACATGCACCTCATCTTTTATCCGGTGGACAAAAACAGAGAATTGCCATAGCAGGAATGCTTGCAATTCAACCACAATGTATAATCTTTGATGAACCAACTGCAATGCTAGATCCATCTGGAAGAAGAGACGTTTTAAAAACTATAAAAGACCTTAATGAAAGTTTTGGAATGACTATTGTATTAATAACACATTATATGGATGAGGCAGCGCAAGCTGATAGAATTATAGTAATGGATGAAGGAAATATTAAAATGGAAGGCACACCTAGGGAAATTTTTCCACAAGTAGAGCGTATGAAAGAGATAGGACTAGATGTTCCACAAGTTACTGAATTAGCTTATCAATTGAAAAAGGCAGGATTAGATATAAATGAAAAAATATTAAATGTAGATGAGATGGTGAATGAGTTATGTCAATTAAAATAGAAAATTTAACACATATATATATGCCTAAAAGTCCATTTGAAAAAATTGCATTAGATAATGTGTCTTTAGATATAAAAGATGGAGAATTTATTGCTTTAATTGGGCACACTGGTTCAGGCAAATCAACTTTAATTCAACATTTTAATGGATTATTAGAAGCTACTAGTGGGAAAGTAATTGTTGATGGAGTGGATATTACTGATAAAAAGGCAAAATTAACTAACATACGTAAGAAGGTTGGTTTGGTGTTTCAGTATCCGGAATATCAAATCTTTGAAGAGACTATAGCTAAGGACATTGAGTTTGGGCCTAGAAATTTAGGTCTTTCTGATGAGGAAGTTCATAATAGAGTCATTAAATCTATGGAAATGGTTGGACTAGATTATGAAACTTATAAGGATAAATCACCATTTGATTTAAGTGGCGGACAAAAGAGAAGAGTTGCAATCGCAGGTGTTGTAGCAATGCAACCTACAACATTAATACTAGATGAGCCTACAGCAGGACTAGATCCTAAAGGTAGAGATGACATATTAGATCAAATAAGTAGGCTACATAAAGACTATAATATGACTATAGTTATAGTTAGTCATAGCATGGAGGATGTTGCAAAGATTGCAGAAAGGATTATAGTAATGAATGATGGAAAAGTTGCATTGCAAGGAACTCCATCAGAAGTTTTTAAAGAAGTAGACATGTTAGAGAAAATAGGATTGGGTGTGCCACAAGTAACATATTTACTTCGAGAGTTAAGAAGAAAAGGTTTTGATCTTTCAGACAATATATTTACAATAGAAGAGGCGAAGAAAGAAATTTTGTCTATTCTAAAGATAAATAAGGAAAAGGGGGAATAGACAAAACTATGTTGAAGAATATTACAATAGGACAGTATTTACCAGGAGATTCTTTTATTCATAAGTTAGATCCTAGAACAAAAATTCTAATATCAATACTTTTTATTGCATGTTTATTTATTATAGATAAATTTGTTGGATACACAATTATTGTTGCATTTTTGTTTGCAGTAATATTTATAGCGAAAATTCCATTTAGATTTATTTTTAATGGATTAAAGCCAGTTTTTTTATTGGTAGTGTTAACAGCGGCTTTGAATATATTTATGATTACTGGTGCAGAGGGTACAGAAGTTTTTAGGATAGGATTTCTAAAAGTGTATCCAGAAGGGTTAAGCATTGCAGCTTTTATGGCTATTAGATTAATTTTATTGATAATAGGAACATCATTGTTAACATTAACTACGTCTCCTATTGAATTGACAGATGGAATTGAAAGGTTACTTAAGCCAATTGGAAGGGAAATAGCTCATGAGTTAGCTATGATGATGACAATAGCACTAAGATTTATTCCTACATTAATAGATGAAACTGATAAGATAATGAAAGCTCAAAAGGCTAGGGGCGCAGATTTTGAATCAGGTGGAATTATAAAGAAAGCTAAGAGTTTAGTACCAATATTAGTACCTTTATTTATAAGTTCATTTAGAAGAGCTGATGAACTTGCTATGGCAATGGAAGCAAGGGGTTATAGAGGTGGATCAGGAAGAACTAGAATGAAAGTATTAATGTTTTCATCTAAGGATGTAATTGCTTTTGCTGTATTTGGTGTATTATTTATATGGTGTTTAGTAGTTAGATTTGTATTAAGTTAAGATTAAGAGGATATAAATGAAAAATATAAAATTAATAATTGAATTTGATGGAAGTAATTTTTCTGGATGGCAAAGGCAACCTAAAGGAAGAACTGTTCAAAATGTAATAGAAATAGCAATATTTAAGGCTACAGGAGAAAATATTATGATTAATGGAAGTTCTAGGACTGATGCTGGAGTACATGCAAGAGGACTGGTTGCAAACTTTTTTACTAATAGTACTATACCAGGAGATAAATTTAGAGAGGCTATAAATACAAGATTACCTGAGGATGTATCTATTATTAAATCTGAAGAGGTTGATAAAGATTTTCATGCTAGATATTCTTCAAAGGGAAAAACATATTCTTATACTATTGTTAATAGATATGAAAGATTGTCTTTAGGTCATCAATATTTATATCATTGTAGATATAAATTAGATGTTGATGAAATGAGAGAAGCTTGCAAGTATTTTATAGGTAAGCATGATTTTAAAGCATTTATGTCCCCAGGAAGCTCAATAAAAACAACTACACGAAATATTGAGGAATTGTATATAGAACAAAAGAGGGATAGAATAAAAATATTTATAACAGCTGATGGCTTTTTATACAATATGGTCAGAATAATAGTGGGAACTTTAATTAAAGTTGGAAATGGAAAATTGAAAGCTGAAGAGATAGAAAGCATAATAATAGAAGGCAATAGAAAAAGAGCAGGTATGTGTATATCACCAAATGGTTTAATATTAGAAAAAGTTTTTTATTAAATGGCAAAAAAATGTTGACACGCCCGTGTGCGTGTATTATAATAAGTTTGTTTGTTAAAACATTTATGTATATAAGATCCACTAACCTCGGGTCTTGATATAAAAGAAATTTACCTTTAAAAGGTAAGGAAATAATGTAAGTTCAGGGAGGGAAACAGATGAAATCATACATTGCTAAAGCAAGTGAAATCGAAAGAAAATGGTATGTAGTTGATGCAGATGGTAAGACACTAGGTAGAGTCGCTAGCCAAATTGCTTCAATTTTAAGAGGTAAGAATAAACCAATATTTACACCTAATGTTGATTGCGGAGACTTCGTTATTGTAATCAATGCAGAAAAAGTTGTTTTAACTGGTAAGAAGTTAGATCAAAAATTAATGAGAAAACATAGTTTTTATCCAGGTGGATTAAAAGAAACTCCTTATAGAGTAGTATTAGACAAGAAACCTGAATTCGCTTTTGAAGAAGCTGTAAGAAGAATGCTTCCAAATGGTGTATTAGGAAGACAAATGTTAAAGAAATTAAACGTATATAGAGGCGCTGAACATAATCACGCAGCTCAAAAACCAGAAGTACTTGAGTTAAAGTACTAATACCATCTCGGGAGGAGGAATAAAAAATGGCAAAAGTTCAATATATGGGAACTGGAAGAAGAAAAAAATCAGTTGCAAGAGTAAGACTTGTACCAGGAAATGGTAAGGTAGTTATAAATAAAAGAGAAATAGAAAACTTTTTTGGTTTAGAAACATTAAGAGTTATCGTGAACCAACCATTAGTTTTAACTGCAACTAAGGATAAGTTTGACGTGTTAGTAAATGTTCACGGTGGTGGATTTACAGGTCAAGCAGGAGCTATCAGACATGGTATAGCTAGAGCATTAGTTAAATCAGATGAAGCTTTAAAGCCAGAATTAAAGAAGGCAGGTTTCTTAACTAGAGATCCAAGAATGACAGAAAGAAAGAAATACGGTCTTAAAAAAGCAAGAAGAGCTCCACAATTCTCAAAGAGATAATATTTGGAGATCAAGAAATCCCACAAACTCAACGTTTGTGGGATCTTTTCATATAAGAATATATGAAAAACACTATTACTATTTATGGGCAACACATATTGATATTATTCAATCACGTATAATTATATTTATAAATGATTATTATGCTTTAATTAATTATAAAAGCGTATAATTATTAAAAATGATATAGTTTAAAATAATAAAATTTAAAAACATCAGTATTAGTATAATCAATCTGAATAATTAAGATTATATAGCAAACAATATTTTATATAATCTAAAATAATTGGAGGGATTAATTTAATGAAAATAAAAAAAGTCTTAATGCTATTTTGCATATTTTGTTTAATGTTTGGAATGCCAATAAGAGCAAATTCAGATGAAAATAATACTAAAAGCATCATACTAATAGATCCAGGTCATGGAGGTATTGATGGGGGAGCAAGATCAAAAAATGGAACCATAGAAAAAGATATAAATTTATTAATAGCTACAAAATTAAAAAAAGAATTAGAAGATGCAGGTTACATTGTGAATATGACAAGAGAAGAAGATCTACAGTTAGATTCTAAAAAAGTTAAGGATTTAAATGCAAGGTGTCAGATGAAAAAAGATACTAAATGTGATGTGTTTATTTCTATACATCAAAATATATTTCCACAAACAAGTTGTTTTGGAGCTCAAGTTTGGTATGCATCTAATGATAATAGTAAACTTTTAGCAGAGGAGATTCAAAATTCAATAAAAGAAACAGTAGATGATAAAAACAAGAGAATTCCCAAAGCTGCAAAAGAACAATATAGAATATTAAGAGACGGATATGATGGTGCATGTGTTCTTGTAGAGTGCGGTTTTTTATCAAATTATGAAGAAGAGCAAAAATTAAAGAGTGATGAACATCAAGATAAACTTGTTAAAGGAATAATAAATGGAGTTAATAAGTATTTTAAGAATGAGAACATTAATATTTCTAATCAACAATAATAGGGCCAACTTTTATACTATTTTCAAGTGAGTTAGGGGAAGAATATGTTTGATTTATTAGTAAAAATAAATTATATAATATTAAAAATATTAGAAAAATAACTAAAAAATAAATTATTATTGTAATAAATTTACTTGAATTTTTATCATTCATATTTATACCTCTCAATAGCTAATGTATTTATATTTAAGTATAGTAATAAAAAATTGTAATTATGAAAGTCCAAAGTCAAAAAATAAAAATAATCTTAAGAGGATTAGACAATAAGAAAAAAGTTTATTAATTAATCGTATAATTTAAAAATTGATAGAGTATGATTTTTTTCAAATGAGAAAATAAATACATTTATTTAGGGTTGTAAATAATAAGAAATAATTTTAAACTTATATGTAGTAATAAGAAGAAAATATATAAGAGTAGAATTTGATTGATAATAATAATTTTTATTCTTGTATTAAGTAATAAATAGAGGAGTTGTTAGGATGAGGGAAGTAAATGTTGAAATTATTAGGGATGCAGTGAGGAATTTATCTATTGAGGCAAATTATTTTTTAGGTTCAGATATTAAAGAGGCATTACAGAAGTCTAGAGAAGAAGAAACATGGAGGTTAGCAGCTGAGGTTTTAGATAAGATAATTATTAATTCTGAAATTGCAAATAATGAAGAAATGCCTATGTGTCAGGATACAGGCATGGCATGTGTGTTTATTGAAATAGGACAAGATGTACATTTAGTTGGGGGTAAACTCGAAGATGCTGTTAATGAAGGTGTACGAAGAGGCTACGAAGAAGGGTTTTTAAGAAAATCAGTTGTAGAGGATCCTATTAGAAGAATAAACACAAAGGATAATACGCCAGCTGTAATTTATTATGACATAGTAGATGGTGATAAGGTTAAAATAACTTTAGCACCAAAGGGATTCGGATCAGAAAACATGAGTAAAATAGGCATGCTTAAACCTTCAGATGGTTTAGATGGTGTTAAGAAATTTGTAATAGATACTGTTAAAGCGGCTGGACCTAATCCATGTCCACCTATGGTTGTAGGTGTTGGAATTGGAGGAACTTTTGATAAGGCTGCTTATTTAGCTAAGAAAGCATTACTTAGACCTGTTAATATAAGAAATGAAGATGAATTCTATAAGGAGTTAGAAGTAGAATTGTTAGAAAAAATAAATCAATTAGGTATTGGACCACAAGGATTTGGGGGGAAAACTACGGCTTTGGGATTGAATATAGAAACGTATCCAACACATATTGCAGGATTGCCTGTAGCAGTAAATATAAACTGTCATGCCACTAGACATAAAGAAATTATAATATAAAAGTAGAGAACTAAAAGTGAAGATCTTAATTTTATATTTAGTAAGCAGAACATTAATATCGTAGAATCTTTGATTTTATGTGACTCAATTTCTTGTTTAAATTGGATGGAGATTTACAGGGTTAGACATCAGATAAAGTAAAACTTTTCAAAAAGAAATTTTATATTAAAACTAAATTTGGTTGAGTTTATACATACTATTAAGGGTGATGTCATCCGTAATCAGGGAATTCTTGGTTCTAAAATGATGATATGGAAAGAATAGAGTGGCGAGATATTAGAGAGGAAAATAAAATATTGGAGGAAAAGTCGAATGGAAATTAAATTACATACACCACTTACAGAAGATAAAATATTAAATTTAAAAGCGGGGGATAGTGTTTTATTAAGTGGAGTCATTTATTCTGCGAGGGATGCTGCTCATAAAAGATTGATAGATTTGCTACAAGAAGGAAAAGAACTGCCTTTAAATATAAAGGATGAAATAATATATTATGTTGGGCCATCTCCAGCAAAACCAGGGAATGTAACAGGCTCAGCGGGACCTACAACAAGCTATAGAATGGATGAGTATGCTCCAGCATTAATGGAGCTTGGTTTAAAAGGGATGATAGGCAAGGGTGAGAGGAATAAAGAAGTAATTGATGCAATTAAGAGCAATAAAGCAGTCTATTTTGGTGCTATTGGAGGTGCGGCTGCATTAATAGGAAAAAGTATTGTTAAATCTGAAATAATTGCATATGAAGATTTAGGTGCTGAAGCCATAAGAAAAATGGAAGTTAAAGATATGCCATTAGTTGTTATTATAGATGCGCAAGGAAATAATCTTTATGAAATTGGACAACAAGAATATTTAAATTCAGTTAGATAGAATATTTAAGCATCAAAGTTGTATTAAGTAACAAGGAGAAATATATGAGTAGAATTAAATTGCCAGGAAAAGAAAATAATAAGAAGATACTATTAATCGTTCTAGTTATAGCAGCAATAGGAATATTATCTTATGAGGGTTGGAGAAATATAAATAATAAAAATATCAAAAATGAAAATAACGCACAAAAAGAAATAGCAAAACCTATAAATGCAGAAGAATCATATATTAACAATACAATTAATACAGATGTAGAAGAATCCGATAGTGATAATTTTAAAATAAATAATAATAATAACGAGAAGATTAAAAGAAATGAAAAAGAAAAGAGTTATACAGCTAGAGAAAATGAGTTATATAATGAAGCATATGGATTGTTTTTTTTACATGAATATGATAATGCAATTAGCAAAGCGGGTGCACTTATAAGTGAGTTCCCAAGCAATGCTATGGGCTATAACATAAGAGGTATTGCGAAGTCTTACAATGGAGATTATGATGGTGGCATGAAGGATATAGACACCGCATTAAATATTGATAAAAATTATGGTTATGCAAGATTTAACAAAGCACTTACATATGAATTATATGAAAATATGGATGCGGCATTAGAATGGTATAATAAAGCTTTAGAGGTTGAAGATTATGTATGGAGCTATTATGGTATAGCATCTATTTATGGAAGAAGAGGGGATGTAGCCAATACAATGACATACTTAAACAAGGCAATAAAAATAGATTTAGGTGTTAAAGAAGTGGCAAAGAAAGAACATGATTTTGATCCAGTTAAGAATTCAGAAGAATTTAAAATGGCAATATATAATTAAGTTCAAGAAGTTTAATATTATACTATAAAAAGTGAAATCTAGGAGGACGTAGTATGTTCAATGTATTAGTAGCTGATGACGAAAAGGAAATAAGAGATGCAATTGAAATATATTTAAGAGGAGAAAATTTAAAAGTATTTAAGGCGGAAGATGGACTAGAAGCTCTAGATATTCTTGAAAATGAAAAGATACATTTAATTATATTAGATATAATGATGCCAAGACTTGATGGAATAAGGACTTGTTTAAAAATTAGAGAAAAGCAAAATTTGCCTATAATAATGCTATCAGCAAAAGGTGAAGACTCAGATAAGATATTAGGATTAAATGTAGGCGCAGATGATTATATAACTAAGCCATTCAATCATTTAGAATTAGTTGCAAGAGTTAAATCACAATTAAGAAGATATGAAAAACCATTAAGTGTTGAAGAAGGTAAAGATATAATTAAAGTTAAGGATTTGGTTATAGATACTATTGCTAAAAAAATCACGTTAAGAGGAGAAGAGGTTAAAGTAACAGCTACAGAATATAAAATACTGTATTTATTAGCTTCAAATTCAGGAAAAGTATTTTCTATAAAAGAAATATATGAGAATGTATGGGAAGAGATGTTTTATAAGAGTGAAAATACTGTGACTGTACATATTAGAAGGATAAGAGAAAAGATAGAAATAAACACAAAAGAGCCTGAATATATTAAGGTGGTGTGGGGAATTGGATATAAGATTGAAAAGGAAGATTAAAATATATTTTAGTAGCATCTACTTAATTGATATAGTAGTAATAGCTTTAATAACATTGATTTTACTTTCAACTTTAGGAGATTATATACAGATAAATAAAATACAACATGATTTAGCAGCAAATAATATTGAAAATAATGCATTAGAATTACTATTATTATGTACTATATATATAGGTTTTATTATAAAAGTTATTCTTGTAATAAAAAGAAATCCTAAATCACCTAAAATTCAATCTAATCTAATTAATAATATAGTTTTTGTATTAAAGAATGGATTTCATTATAAAGAAACAAGAAACACATTATTAATATCCATAGCATTAGTAATTATAATATTAATTACATATTTGTATTTTCTTGCAACGGGTGGATATGAAAATAATATATTTGTTAGATTTTTTCAGACGTATCCATTTAAAGGAAGTGTATTCATTATTATAATTTTATTTTTAACTTTGATGTATGCATTAAAAAAAACTTTGGATATAATTGTTGTAAATGATGAACTTAGAAAAGTTAATGAGGGTAATTTACAAGAGGATATTAAGCTTGATGGTTCTCTAGCAATAAAAGAATTAGCTAAAAATATTAATTTAATAAAAGCTAGATATAAAGAGATTTTAGAAAATGGTATGCATAACGAGAAATTAAAAACTGAATTAATATCAAATGTATCTCATGACTTAAAAACACCATTAACTTCAATAATAAATTATGTAAATATATTAAAAAATAAAGATATAACAGAGGAAGAAAAAGCAGAATATCTATTAATATTAGAAAAAAAATCTTTAAAATTAAAAGTTTTAATTGAAGATTTGTTTGAAATGTCAAAGATAAATAGTGGTAAGATTAAATTAAACAGAGATTTAATTGATATATTATCCTTAATACACCAGGGCCTAGGCGAGTATAGCACGTTATATGAGGAAAAAAATATTTCTTTTAAAGTTACAACTGAAGAAGATGCAATATATATGGAACTTGATGGAAAGCTTATGTCTAGAGCATTAGAAAACGTAATAATTAATGCTTTAAAATACTCATTAAATAACACTCGAGTTTATATTAATATTAAACTAGAAGATGATTATGTCAAAATTGGAGTAAAGAATATTGCAAATTATGAAATGGACTTTAATGAAGAAGAAATGTTTGAAAGATTTGCAAGAGGTGATAAATCTAGAAATTCAAAAGTTGAAGGTTCAGGATTAGGTCTTGCTATAACCAAAAGTATAGTTGAACTTCATGGTGGAGAGGTTAGAATAAAAAAAGAAGGTGACATGTTTAAAATTTATTTGATACTTCCTATAAATAAGGAATAAAACATATTAATAAATAAAAGTTATCAATTAGTTAGTTAATCTGTGAGAAATCGAAGATTAACTACTTTTTATATATAAATCTATAAATTTTGGTATTTTACAATTATTCTAGTAGGAATTATAATATACAATATATTGTATGAAAACTTTGATGCATATACAAAAAAACACAAGATATAGTGGGGGAGATAAGATGTCGGACTGGAATCAATTATGTGAAGATGCAATTTCTAGAATTAAAGATAAAGAAGGAATTTATACTAAAGAAAGATTGTTAACTGCTTTTGACAATATTATAAGAGATGGCATGAGTAGCGGTGAAATAAGAAAATCGTTAATTCAAGTTTCATTGGAATTAACTACAGATATGGAACCTAATTGGCAATATGCTGCGGCTAAGATATATACTTATGAGCTGTATGATAAGATTAGCAATATTAGAAACTTAAATACAAATGAAGATTTATATAAGAATTATTATGAGTTCATTAAAGATTTAACAGAGAAACATCTTTATGGAGAATACATTTTAGAAAACTATTCCCAAAATGATATTTTAGAATTAGAAAAAGAGATAAAAGTTGAAAGAGACTTTTTATTTAATTATAGTGGAATAAATCTTTTAGCAAATAGATATTTGGTTCAAGATTATAATAGAAATCCTATAGAACTTCCACAACAAATGTTTATGGGAATAGCTATGCATCTTGCAATTCCAGAAAAAAAAGAAAATAGGGTATATTGGGCAAAGAGGTTTTATGATGTTTTAAGCTCATTAAAAGCAACTATGGCGACACCCACTATGTCTAATGCAAGAAAACCATTCTATCAATTAAGTTCATGTTTTGTGGATTCTGTAGAAGATAGTTTAGAAGGAATTTACAAATCCCTTGATAATTTTGCTAAAGTATCCAAACTTGGCGGAGGAATGGGGATTTATATGGGGAAAATTAGAGCATTAGGTTCTTCAATTAGAGGATTTAAAGGAGCATCTGGCGGAGTAATACCATGGGTCAAACTATTTAATGATACTGCAATAGCTGTAGATCAATTAGGAGTTAGAAATGGTTCTGTTGCTATATGGATTGACGCATGGCATAAGGACATTCCTGAATTTCTTCAAATAAGAACTAATAATGGAGATGATCGAAAAAAAGCCCATGATGTATTTCCAGGTCTTTGCTATCCAGATTTATTTTGGAGACTTGCAGAAAACAATATAGATGCTAATTGGTATATGATGTGTCCTCATGAAATTAAATCTGTTAAAGGATATGCTTTAGAAGATTTTTATGGTGAAGAATGGGAAGAAAAATATTATGAATGTGTAAATGATGAAAGAATAGATAAAAGAATAATGTCAATAAAAGATTTAGTAAGGTTAATCATAAAGAGTGCAGCTGAAACTGGAGC
Source organism: Bacillota bacterium (assembly GCA_021837545.1). The sequence continues at coordinate 22,558 of JAKBFR010000012.1, forward strand.
ACCATTTGCTTTTTATAGAGACACTGCTAATAAAATGAATCCTAATAAACATAAGGGAATGATATATTCTTCAAATTTATGTAGCGAAATAATGCAAAATATGAGTCCTATGCAAATACAAAAGAGTGAAATTTTAAAAGATAAAGATAGTTATACTGTAGTTGAAAAAGTAATACCTGGAGATTTTGTTGTTTGTAATCTTTCATCAGTTGTACTTGGCAATATAGATGTAATAAATGATGAAGAAATGGAATATGTTATAGAAACTCAGATTAGAGCAATGGATAATGTTATTGATTTAAATTATTATTCTGTTCCTTTTGCAGAGATTACAAATAAGAGATACAGAGCAATAGGACTTGGAACAAGTGGATATCATCATATGCTTGCCAATAATAAAATACATTGGACTGAAGACAAGCATAAAACTTTTGTAGATAAAATCTACGAAAAAATTAATTATTATGCAATAAAATCTAGTATGAAAATATCAAAGGAAAAAGGAAACTATGAATTATTTAAAGATTCTGATTGGGATAATGGTAATTATTTTGAATTAAGAAATTATAAAGATAATAAATGGAATGAGCTAAGAGCTGAAGTGCATGAATTTGGAATGAGAAATGGTTATTTAATAGCAGTTGCACCAAATGGATCAACAGCAACTATTGCAGGAACTTCAGAAGGAATTGATCCTGTTATGGCCAGATTTTATTTAGATGAAAAGAAGGGAAGTATAATTCCTAAGACAGCACCAAATCTTTCGGAAGATAATTATTGGTATTATAATTCAGCATATAATATAGAGCAATCTTGGTCAGTTAAAATGAATGGAATACGTCAAAGGCATATTGATCAAGGCCAATCCTTTAATTTATATATAACAAATAATTATACTATGAGACAAATAATGAACTTATACATAGAAGCATGTAAAAGTGGCGTTAAGTCAATTTATTACGTTAGATCAAAATCACTTGAAGTGACTGAATGTGAAAATTGTTCGGCGTAAGTGATAAGTGAGAGTCCAAATCTATGATTTGGTTACTCGAACTTAGTTAACTCGTGCATACAAGTTAACTTACTTAAAGAATGATTTGGGTGTGCTCACTTACCAAATGAGCCCATGTGAGTAAGATTCCAATAATGCTATAAAGAATAGGAGAATAAAAATGAAGATGAATAAAAAACCTCTTTTTAATGAATTTGGAGATAGAGATATTAATAAAAAGAGAATTATAAATGGTAATACTACAAATTTAAATGATTTTAATAATATGAAATACAGTTGGGTTTCAGATTGGTATAGACAAGGTATGAATAACTTTTGGATACCAGAAGAAGTTAACCTTTCACAGGATTTAAAGGATTATCAAAACTTATTAGATGAAGAAAGAATCGCATATGATAAGATATTATCATTTTTAATATTTTTAGACTCTATTCAAACAGCTAATTTAAGTAATGTAAATAATTATATAACAGCAAGTGAAATTAACCTTTGTTTGACAATTCAAAGTTTTCAAGAAGCAGTGCATTCACAAAGTTATAGTTATATGCTTGATAGTATATGTTCACCTGAAAAAAGGAATGAAATACTTTATCAATGGAAAGATGATGATATACTTTTAAATAGAAATAAATTCATAGGAGATTTATATAATGAATTTATAAATGAACCTACAGCACACAATTTATTAAAGACACTTATGGCTAACTATATTTTAGAAGGTATATATTTTTACTCTGGATTTATGTTTTTTTATAATCTAGAGAGAAATGGTAAGATGCCAGGCTCAGCACAAGAAATCAGATATATAAATAGAGATGAAAATACTCATCTTTGGCTTTTTAGAAATATTATAAAAGAATTACAAAATGAAAATCCAGAATTATTTACACAAGAAGTAAAAAATGAATTAAGAGAAATGATGAAGAGTGGTGTAGAGCAAGAAATTTTGTGGGGACATTATGTTATAGGAGATAAGATACAGGGTATAAATAAAAAGTTAATAGAAGATTATATAAAATATTTAGGAAATAAAAGATTAAAAGAAATAAACTTGGAACCATTATTTCAAGAGTATAATGAAAATCCAGCTTCATGGGTAGATGGCTTATCCAATGCCAATTCTGTTAAGACAGATTTTTTTGAAGCGAGGTCTACAGCTTATGCAAAGGCAACAAGTTTATTTGATGATTTATAAATTCCAAAAAGTTGATTTTCAGGTAAAAACAATCAAGCTAATTAAAAAAATATATGTATTTTTGTTAAAAATCAATAAAATATTTTAAAATTAAGTTAAATATTTTTTAAATTATGTTATAATGAAAATAATTTCATTATAGTTAAGTTAAATTATTAACAAAGATAAATATAACAAAATAATAAATTTGTTATACTAAAACATTTATATTTAAGGAGGAGTTCCAATTATGAAAAAAGGTATCGCTGCTTCTAAGGGATATGCAATAGGAACAGTATTTTTACAAGAAAACGAAGAAATAGTTATAAATGACGCAAAAATTGCAGATATAGGTGCAGAAAAAGAAAAGATGCAAAAGGCATTAGATGATTCTAAAGCACAATTAGAGATTATTAAAGTTAAAGCAGAAAAAGAAATGGGTGCAGAAAAAGCAGATGTATTTGAAGCACACATTACATTATTAGATGATCCAGAATTTACTGGAGCAATGATAGGTGAAATTGAAAATAACAGCTTAAATGGCTTAAAAGCAATTGAAAGTGTAACAAATTCTTTTGTTGCTATATTTGAATCAATGGATAATGAATACATGAGAGAAAGAGCTGCTGATATCAAAGACGTATCTAAGAGAATACTATCAAATTTTGCAGGTAAAGGCGGAGATTCTTTCGCAATAACTGAAAATAATACAATAGTTGTAGCTCATGACTTAACTCCATCTGACACAGCAGGATTAGATAGGAATAAGGTTGTAGGATTTATTACAAATATTGGTGGAAGAACTTCACATGCAGCTATAATGGCTAGAACTCTAGAAATTCCAGCTGTACTTGGATTAGGTGATATAACTTCATGTGTTAAAACTGGAGATATGATTATACTTGATGGATTAACTGGAGATGTAATTATAAATCCTTCAGAAGAAGTAGTAGCAGAATATAAAGCTAAAAAAGAAAAATTCCAAGCTGAACAAGAAGAATTAAAGAAATTGATAGAAGTTAAAACAACTACTAAATCAGGTAGAAGAATTGAAGTTTGTGGAAATATCGGTCAACCAGAAGATGTTCTTGGAGTTTTAGCAAATGGTGGAGATGGTGTTGGATTATTTAGAACAGAGTTCTTATACATGGATAGAGATAGTGCTCCAACAGAAGATGAACAATTTGAAAGTTATAAATTTGTTCTTGAAAAAACGGCTGGTAAGCAAGTTGTTATAAGAACATTAGATATCGGTGGAGATAAGACTCTTCCATATTTACCATTACCAGAAGAAATGAATCCATTCTTAGGTTACAGAGCAATAAGACTTTGCCTAGATAGAAAAGATATATTTAAGGTTCAATTAAGAGCATTACTTAGAGCTTCTATTTATGGAAACCTTGCGGTTATGTTCCCAATGATTTCAGGATTAGAAGAATTCCAACAAGCAATAGAAGTTGTTAATGAATGTAAAGCTGAATTAAAAGCTGAAGGTAAAGAATATTCAGAAACTATACAATGGGGTATTATGGTTGAAATTCCAGCAGCTGCAGTTTATGCTGATGAATTAGCTAAACATGTTGATTTCTTCTCTATTGGAACAAATGACTTAATCCAATATACTTTAGCTGCTGATAGAATGAGCGAAAAAGTTTCATATCTTTATAATCCAATGCACCCAGCTGTGCTTAGATTAATAAAGATGACTATAGATGGAGCTCATAAGCATGGTAAATGGGTTGGAATGTGTGGAGAAATGGCTGGAGATGAAGCTGCTATCCCTACATTAATTGAATATGGGTTAGATGAATTCTCAATGAGTGCTTCATCGATATTAAATGCTAAGAAAATAATGTTAGAACAAGAATAAACATAAGAATTTTTATATAAGTCATATTAAAGAAAATAACAAGCCAAAGAGGCGCATTTATATTTGGCTTGTTATTTTAAAAAAAATGTACCTAAAGTTGAGCTGTCTCAAAATTATTTGAGGCAGTTTTTTCGTTTCTAGACAATTTTAAGAAAAGTAAAATTAAGTTGAGGAATTATAATTGTTTTTATTTAAATATTAAATTGGAAGGATTATAGAAGATATAATATACTATAGATAAGAAATACTTGATTTTAACAGTAATAAGGGGATATTTATGAATAAAAAAGCTGAAAAGGCTTATGCCAAAGCTATGGATTATTATGAAGAGGGAAAAATTAATAAGGCACTAGAAATATGTGAAGAGGTACTATTAGAGGGACTAGACAATCCAGTTGTATTAAATTTTAAAGGTTTATTATTATATCAAAAAGGAAACTTAAATGAGGCAATTACAGTATGGAAAATAAATGAAGATTTTAATAATGATGATATTGCAAAAAATTATATAAAAGATGCTATAGCTGATGAAAAGCGATTAGATTTATATATACAAGGGGAACAAGAATTAAAACAATTTAAAATAGATAAGGCACTTGAATTATTTAAGATATGTTCAGAAAGTGATTTTAATGCAATTAAAGTAAATACAGGAATTGCCATATGTTATCAAAAAAAAGGTGACTTATATAAAGCTAAAGAATATGTAGATAAGGCTTTGAGCATAGATCAAAATGCAATTACAGCTAAAATTATTAAAAAGGAATTAAAAGAAGATGGTGTAGATTTAGACTCTCAAGATTCTTCGAAAGGCTTTTTGATAGGAATAACAATTTTATTTTTAGTTTTGGCAATTGTTGCTGGTGGATATTTAATTATGTCAAAAGTTAAGGTGAAGAATTTAGCTAATAATATAGTAGAAACAAAAACCAATAAACTTCTAGAAGAAAAAAGTAGTACAGTAGATGACAACAAAGAAACTGAAGTTCAAGAAACATCAGAAGCAAGTTCAGAGACTACTTCAGAAGAAATAGTTAAAAAAGATCCTAAAAATACAAATTTTGATAAAAATAAGTTAAAAACATTAATGGAAAGTAACGATTTAGCTGGAGTGTATGAACAATTAAAAAATATTAAAGCAGAATCAATAAGCAGTGAAGATACTGAAGTATATAATAACGCTGTCAATTTAATGAAAAGTGAAGGAGTATCAAAATTCTATGAATATGGCTTGTGGTATTTTAATCAAAGTAATTATTCAGATGCTCGAATTTCATTTGATAAAGCATATACATATTGTGAAGGAAATAGCCTAAAAGAACATATTGTTTTTTATAGAGCAAGTACTACATACAAACAACAAGATAATCAAACTGCATTAGCACAATACGAGGAGTATTATAATCAATATCCTAAGGGTATTTATGTTCAAGAAGTACTATATCAATTAACATTATTAAGTAAGTCCATGGATAAGGAAAAAAGTAAAACTTATGCAAATACATTAATAAATAATTTTCCTAATTCAATTTATATAAATGATAATATTGTAAGTATATTAAGAAGTTAAATAATCACTTTTATTTATGAAATTATATCTAGAAACATTCAAAAAAAATAGCAAGATAGTATGAAATCTAATTTATGGCATACTGTCTTGTTATTTTCGTTTATATATATTAAAGTAAAAAAGCAATATCACTATATTAATTTAGATATTAGGATAAGATATATACAGACAAGTTGAGTTTGCAATTAATGAAGAAAATACTCCTATAGAAGAAGCAATTAAAGTCATTACTCCAAATGTAGCTGAAATATTAAAGTTTAAGGATAAAGAACAATAGAGTGTGGAAAATATGAAAATTTGGTTATGGTAGATGAAAATTCTTTGGAGATAGATATGGTTTTTGTTCAAGGAAATAAGATAGTTGAAGATGGGAAAACTATTATAAAAGAGATTTATTAATTATAAAATTAAAAAAGCGTTATATCAAAAAATATTTTAATTAACCGCTATATCTTATTTTACATTAAGCACATTCAACAAAATTGCAAGTCAAAATATATATCATATCTTTGACTTGTAATTTTTCACATGTGCCTAATGTTTTAAATTAATCTTTTACTTTAAAAAAAGTATGATGCCCTATAATCGTTTGATTGATTTTCTGTGTTTCCTTCATCCAATTACATGTTGCTATAGTTGGGTTATAGAAAAACAAAGCATCGTTTGTTGGGTCAGCACCTCTAATTGCGTCGTATACTGCATTATAGCAATCTTGATTTGCAGTAGCATTTATTTTACTATTTTTAACACAAGAAAAAGCATTTTTTTGGAATATAACTTCCTGTATAGTATTTGGGAAATGAGGATCAATAGTACGATTTAATACCACAGAAGCTACAGCTACTTTTCCAGCATATGGCTCACCAATACTTTCAGCAGAAACAAGTTTTGCCATTAAAGCTATATCTTCGCCCGTTATATATAATTGTTGAGTAGAATGATTAAAAACTTCTAAAATCTCATCATGTTTTTCATTAGATTGTGAAGTATATTCTATATTAGTATTTGAATAATTTTCATTAATTTCTTGTCTTAAAGAAACACTCTTAGTTTCACCGTATGTTTCGTTTAAAGCTACGGCAAAAGCTGGATTAATATTAATAACGGAAAGATATAGTATTAAAGCAATTACAAAAATACTACATATCTTTTTCATAAAAAACCTCCTTCAGTCTAGTGCAACAAATAATATTATTACCAAACAAAGTAATTATATACACTATTTATTTGTATAATCTTTTATAGGGTTTTCTAACCATTTAAAATATAATGGATAATAATTAATTAAGATTAGGCACATTCAAAAAACTAATAAGTCAGTATATCTTAATAAAAAATTATTATAAAAATAATAGAAAAGTAATAAAATAATAATTGTCTCTGTATCTAAGAACACAGTATTTGTTGTATAATTTTAATTAAGAGAAAAGAGGTGGAAAATTTGCGTGAACTTTTATCAATGTTAGGAACAAGCTTTTCTAATATGTCATTATGGTCTATATTAGATATTTTAGTAGTATCATACATATTTTATAAAGTGTATATTTTAATAAGAGAAACAAGAGCAGAACAATTATTAAAAGGGATAGCACTAATTATAGTCCTTATTCCAATTAGTTATTTATTAAGATTAGATATGTTATATTTTATATTAAATAAGACATTAACTATCGGGGTATTATCTGTAATTATTATTTTTCAACCTGAGATTAGAAGGGCGTTAGAACATTTAGGAAGAAGCGCTTTTGATGATAAGCATTATCCTAATAATAAAGAAGAATTAGATATAACTATTAGTGAAATTGCAATTTCCGTTCAAAATTTAGCGGAGACTAGAACGGGAGCATTAATTGTAATAGAACAAAGTACAGGTCTTAATGAATTGATTGGTGCCGGTACATTATTAGATGCAAATGTAACGTCAAATCTTTTGGAAAATATATTTGTAGTGAATACTCCACTTCATGATGGAGCAACAATAATAAGAAATAATAGAATTTTAGCGTCAGGTTGTGTTCTACCACTAACTGATAATAATACAATTAATAAAAAACTGGGGACTAGACATAGAGCTGCAATAGGATTATCAGAAGTATCAGATGCATTAATCATAATTGTATCAGAAGAAACAGGTGTTGTATCATTAGCTGTGAACGGAAGAATAACAAGAGGTTATGACAAGGAAAAATTACGAAATATATTAACTAAAATAATAGAAAATAGAAATGAGAAAAAAGTAAAAACAGCAGGGGAGAAGGTGAAGTCATGGATAAAAGTGAAAACAGAACGTTAATTGTTAAGGTTATTTGTATACTGTTATCGTTTGGTTTATGGCTATATGTCTCCAATGTTGAAAATCCACTTAGGACTTATGACTTAAAGAATATTCCAGTAGAATTAATCAATGAGAATTCTTTAACTGACTCTAAATTTGCAATTGCAAATAAACAACAATTTACAGTAGATTTAAAACTGGAAGGTTCATCAAGTGAAGTGGTAAATGTTAAAAAGGAAGATTTTAGGGTTATAGCTGATATGTCATCTTATGCATTGAAAAATGGAGAAAATACTATACCAGTTCAAATAGTAAGTTATCCTCCCAATATTGATATTAAAAATAATGGTTTTTTAGGAATAAAGGTTAACTTGGAGGAATTAGTTAAAAAGGACATTGCAATAAAATCAAACGTAAAAGTTACTTATAAAGAACATATTTATGAAAAGGAACAAACAATAAGCCCGAAGACAGTAACTGTAACAGGTGGAAAGAGTTCTGTTGAAAAAATTAGTGAAGCTATTTTACCTGGAGAAGAAAAAGATATAGATAAAAATACGGAAAGTGAATATGGTATAAAATTTGTGGATTCATCCGGAAATGAAGTTAAAGATATTAAATCAGATAGTGAAACTGCAAAATTATCAATTGTAGTAACTAATGGGAAGATTATACCTATAAATTTAAAAACTAAAGGGACTATTTCACAAGGATTTGTATTAGAAGGTTATGAACTAAGTGAAAATAATGTAAATATATTAGGAGACAGTCAAAACTTAGATAAAATAGAATCAATAGATACTGAAGTTGTGGACTTATCATCGCTACAGCCAGATAGTGAAATGGAAGTTAAACTTAATTTACCAGAAGGTATTTCAGTTGAAAATCGAGAAAATACTATTAAGGTTAAGTTTAAAGTAATAAAAGAAGAAACCACAACTAAAAGTGTAGTATGTAATGTACAGTATAAAAATTTAAATGAAGCATTTTTATTAGATTCGTCAAATTTAACAACAAATATTATAGTAACAGGTAGTCAAACAGATTTAGATGAGATAAGTTCCAAAAATATAAATGTTATATTAGATTTAGCTAATGTAAAAGAGGAAGGAACGTTTAATTATACGCCACAGGCAACGCTTGTTAATGGAAATAATATAATAATATCAGATGTTGGAAGTGTTAATATAGTGGTTAAAAAGAAAAGTTAGGGATATGAAATAAAATAACCACCGTATTGATGACAATACGGTGGTTATTTTGTGATATAATTTTTTTAGATTAGTTTAAAATAATTTGATATGGTAATAAATAGTATACAAAGGTTAAGAAAATAAAATTAAAAAATAGTATTATTTGAAGGGATAGGGTGAAAAGCTTTGGCTATAAGAATAAATAATATAAATTTAAGTATAGATGATGATTTGGATGCTTTAGAAAATAAGGTATGCAAAAAATTAAATATATCTAAAGAAAATATTAATAAGTTGAATATAATAAAGAAAAGTATAGATGCGAGAAAAAAGAATGATATAAAATTTAATTATTCTGTTGATATAATTTGTGATCAAGAGGAAAATATACTTTCCAAGATACATGATAAAGATACAAAAATTGAAGAAATTAAAGAAGTTGAACTAATAAAAAAAGGAACACAAGAACTTAAATGTAGGCCTGTAGTGGTGGGATTTGGTCCATCAGGAATTTTTGCAGCATTAACTTTAGCAAGACAGGGTTATAAACCGATTGTGTATGAACGTGGAGAAGATGTGGATAGTAGAACACAAACTGTGGAAAAGTTTTGGAATAGTGGGGAATTAAATATTGAATCAAATGTTCAATTTGGTGAAGGAGGAGCGGGTACATTTTCTGATGGAAAGTTAACCACAAGAATTAAAGACCACAGATGTACATTTGTATTAGATGAATTAATAAAGGCAGGAGCTCCACCAGAAATTAAATATGAAAGTAAGGCTCATGTAGGAACTGATCTTTTAAAGGATGTAGTTAAGAATATAAGAGAAGAGATAAAAAGTCTTGGAGGAGAAGTTAATTTTAACTCTAAATTAGAGAAGATAACACATGAAGAGGGTAAATTAAAAAGTATAATTGTTAATGGACAAGAAATTCCATGTATAGCTTTAGTGCTTGCCATAGGACATAGTTCAAGAGATACATATGAGATGTTATGCAAAGAAAAAGTTTCTATGGAAGCTAAGGCATTTGCTATAGGAGTAAGAATTGAGCATCCTCAAGAATTGATAAATATTAGTCAATATGGATCTAATCATAAACATCCTAGATTGCATGCTGCTGACTATAGATTAACGTATCAAAGTGAGAGATTAAAAAGAGGCATATATTCATTTTGTATGTGCCCTGGTGGAGTAGTAGTTGCAGCAGCATCAGAAGATGGAAGACTTGTATCTAACGGGATGAGTTATCATGCACGAGATTTTGAAAATGCAAATTCTGCATTAGTAGTAACTGTTTCACCAGAAGATTTTGAAGGAGATTCACCTCTAAGAGGAATGGAATTCCAAAGGCATTATGAAGGCTTAGCATTTAAATTAGGTGGAGGCAATTATAAAGCACCAGTACAATTAGTAGGAGATTTTATGAAAGACAGACCATCAACTAAATTAGGAAAGGTCACTCCAAGTTATACTGCAGGATATGAATTTAAAGAATTAAAGAATTGTTTACCAAAGTATGTTATAGAGGCACTTAAAGAAGGAATTGAAAGTTTTGATAAGAAAATAAAAGGATATGCAAGGGAGGATGCAGTGTTAACCGGTATAGAAACTAGAACATCAGCACCAGTTAGAATTCATAGAGACAAGACTCTCGAGAGCGTAAATGTATGCGGACTTTATCCAGCAGGAGAAGGTGCAGGATTTGCTGGAGGAATAATTTCAGCATCAGTTGATGGAATAAAGGTTGCTGAGCATATAATTGAAAAATTTGATTTACCTAAGGCATGTGAAACAAAATAACAAGTTACAGATTCAAAGTTATTAAAAAGGGGGAGGTAAAGGAAGTTTACCTCGCATTAGGAGAGTAGGTAAACTTCCTTTCTTGTTATTTTTGAATATGACTAAAGGAATATAAATGTATAAATAGTTGTATCAAGCTAAAAATTAGTTAAATAATGAAAAAAAGTTTTCTGAAAATTCAACATTTGCAGTTATTTTTTGTTACAATAAGAACAGAGAAAGTATTGTTTAATTTGGATTGATATAAATTTAACAAAATATCAAATTAATCATAAAAAAAATTTATTATTAAGGTAAGAGGTGCAAAAAAATGAGTAAAAACTTCGAAGATTTAATATCAATATTAAAGGAAGTCCCAACAAAGAAAGTAGCAGTAGCAGTAGCACAAGATGAACCAGTACTAGAAGCAATAAAGGCAGCTACAGAAAACAATATAGCTCAAGCAATATTAGTTGGAGATAAACAACAAATACAAGAGATAGCAAAAAAAATAGACTTAGACTTATCAGATTATGAAATAATGGATATTAAAGATCCAAAGAAGGCTACTTTAGAAGCAGTAAAATTAGTTTCAAGTGGTCATGCTGATATGTTAATGAAAGGATTAGTAGATACTGCTACATTCTTAAGAAGCGTATTAAACAAAGAATTTGGATTAAGAACAGGAAAGTTAATGTCACATGTTGCTGTTTTTGAAATAGAAAACTTAGACAGATTATTATTTTTAACTGACGCAGCATTTAATACATATCCAGAATTAAAAGATAAAGTTGGAATGATAAATAATGCAGTTGTGGTTGCACATGCATGTGGAATTGAAGTTCCTAAAGTAGCATCTATATGCCCAGTTGAAGTGGTAAACACAAGTATGCCATCAACAGTTGATGCTGCACTATTAGCTAAGATGAGTGATAGAGGACAATTTAAGAAATGTATAGTTGATGGACCTTTTGCATTAGATAATGCAATATCAGAAGAAGCAGCTCATCATAAGGGAGTTACAGGTCCGGTAGCAGGTAAAGCAGATGTATTATTATTACCAAACATAGAAACAGCAAATGTAATGTACAAAACATTAACATATTTCTCAAAATCAAAAAACGGTGGACTTCTAGTAGGGACATCAGCACCAGTGATATTAACTTCAAGAGCAGATTCATTTGAAACAAAAGTTAATTCAATTGCTCTTGCAGCATTAGTTGCAGCAAAAAATAAATAGAATCAATTTATAATTAACAATGCATAAGGAGGAACAATTTTAGTATAGAGTTCTTTCGTATTTTGCATTGTTAATTGTTTATCTAAATTAAGGGGGATTCAGAATGTCATACAAGTTATTAATTATTAATCCAGGTTCGACATCAACAAAGATTGGTGTTTATGAAAATGAAAAAGAATTATTTGAAGAAACATTAAGACATACAAATGAAGAAATAAAAAGATATGATACAATATATGATCAATTTGGATTTAGAAAAGAACTTATATTAAAAATTCTTAAAGAGAAGAATTTTGACATAAAGACTTTAAGTGCTGTTGTTGGTAGAGGTGGAATGCTTAAGCCAGTAGAAGGTGGAACATATTCAGTTAATGATGCAATGGTAGAAGATTTAAAAGTTGGAGTTCAAGGACCTCATGCTTCAAATCTTGGTGGAATAATTGCTAAATCAATTGGAGATGAATTAAATGTACCTTCATTTATAGTAGATCCAGTTGTTACAGATGAATTAGCAGATGTAGCTAGATTATCAGGAGTACCAGAATTACCAAGAAAAAGTAAGTTCCATGCTTTAAATCAAAAAGCAGTAGCTAAGAGATATGGAAAAGAAAGTGAAAAAGGATATGAAAATTTAAATCTTGTAGTTGTACATATGGGTGGAGGAGTTTCAGTTGGAGCTCATAATCATGGAAAAATTGTTGATGTAAACAATGCTTTAGATGGAGATGGCCCATTCTCACCAGAAAGAGCGGGATCAGTTCCAATTGGTGATTTAATTAAAATGTGCTTTAGTGGAAAATATAGTGAATCAGAAGTATATGTTAAGACAGTTGGAAAAGGTGGATTTGTTGGATACCTAGATACAAATGATGTAAAAGGTGTTATAGATAAAATGGAGGCAGGAGATAAGGAATGTGAAGCAGTATATAAAGCATTTGTTTATCAAATAGCAAAATCAATTGGAGAGATGTCGGTAGTATTAGAAGGGAAAATTGATCAAATTATATTTACTGGTGGAATTGCATATTCTCCAACACTTGTTCCAGATCTTATAGCAAAAGTTGAATGGATAGCTCCAGTTACAGTTTATCCAGGCGAAGATGAATTATTAGCTTTAGCTCAAGGTGCTATAAGAGTACTTGATGGAGAAGAAGAAGCTAAAGTATACTAAAAAGTACTCAACTTAATAATATATTTAAGTACTATAGGAGAACCGAATCCAGATGGAGGAAGTTCTCTTTTTTATTAGAAATAAACATATCTCTTTTGATTTAGTATCCTTAACCTACAAGCAAATGATATAATAATCGTATTAATATTT
>JAKBFR010000106.1 GCA_021837545.1 Bacillota bacterium
TTTATTTAATATATCTTCATCTAAATTTTTTATTTCTTCTTTAATGTCTGCTACTAATTTTGTTAATTCCTCATAATGATCTTTCTTATCATTTATTTCTTTTGTTAATTCTTCAATTTCTCTTTTTCTGCCTAATACGTTAGAATTCTTTCCTTTTATGCTACCACCAGTTAAAGATCCTCCTGGATTTAAGACTTCACCTTCTAAAGTAACAATTTTATAATTATATCTTCCAATCTGTGCAATCTTAAGAGCACAATCCATATTAGTACAAATTATTGTTCTTCCAAGTACATAATTCATTACATTATCATACTCTTTATCATAAGAAATTATGTCACTTCCAATACCAATATAGCCATTAGCTGTAGTAATGTTTTTATCTAACTCTAATTTTCTACCTTTTATTATGTTTATCGGCAAAAATGTTGCTCGTCCTAAGTTATTTTTTTTCAAATATCCGATAAGAACTTTAGCTATTTCTTCATTTTTTGTTATTACATTAGATATTGCAGCTCCTAATGCTATTTCTATAGCCGTTTCATAATTCTTTGGAGCAGTAAAAACTTCACCTAAAACTTTAGTGTCACGAGCTGGAGTAATTTTCTCATTGTGAATTGATTCCATTAACGATTTTACAGACCTATTATACCCTTCATAGTGCTTCTCTAAGTTTTCTAACATTGACTTATTTGCATCAAGTTTAGTTAATATTCTATTTAATTCTCTAAGTTCATTTTCCTTTTTAATCAAATTAGTCGATAGTAAACTTATTTTTTTCTTATCTTCTACTATTTCTAGATTTAACAACTTTATCTTATCTTTCTTGCTTTCGATATTATTACTTAATCCTTTATAAGTTCCTAAATTAATCACTATGTTATGTTCTAAAGATGATATAGATGAATTTAAAATTTCTCTCTTTTCTTCTCTAAGTGAAATATCTTTATTTAATATAGTAATCTCATTTTTTATATCTGAATTATTTCTTAAAAATTCAAATTCTCCTTCTTTTAATACTTTAAGTTCTTCTTCAATACTTTTAAGTTCTCTAGAACTTTTTATATTGTGCTCTTCTAGTTTTTCAATATCTTGATTTTTAAACTTTTGTTCTTCTAGCCTTTTAGATAATTCTTCTTCTAATATTATCTTATTTTCATTTATTTGACTTATTTTATTTGCTATATCACTTAATTCATAGTTATTCCTATTATTTCTTTCTTCAAAGCTCTTGATTCTTTCATTGTAAAGTTCAATGTTTTTTTGATCTTCACCAACTAATTCTTTTAAATTATAATATTGTTCTTTGTTCGCTAAACTTTCTCTTTCTATTTCCTCTATCTTATTCTCCAAGGACTTAAGTTTTTCCTTATCAGTAGCTATCTCTTTTCGTTTATCTTCAATACTCTTAATTTTCAATTCTAAATCTTCATTAAAACCTTTTAATTCATCTTCCATATTCTTTATGGTATGAACTATAAGTGATACTTCTTTTTTCTTTAAGTCTTTAGAGAATTCATTAAACTCTAATGCTTTTTCTCTTTCAATTCTTAAAGGCTCTATTCTCTCTTCATAAGTTGATAAAATATCATTTATTCTAACTAAATTATCATCAGTATTACTTAACTTTTTTTCTGCTTCTTCTTTTCTATTCTTAAATTTTACAATACCTGCAGCTTCTTCTAGAAGAGATCTTCTATCTTCTGGCTTACCACTTAAAATGGCTTCGATTTTACCTTGTCCAATTAATGAATATCCTTCTTTTCCTATTCCTGTATCCATAAAAAGATTTGTTACATCTTTAAGTCTGCATTTTGAATTATTTATTAAATATTCAGATTCTCCCGACCTAAATATTCTTCTAGATACTGTCACCTCATTATATTCTGTAGCTAATTGTTCATCACTATTATCAAGGGTTAGAGAAACTTGTGCCAGTCCAACGGCCTTTCTAAACTGAGTTCCGGAGAATATTACATCTTCCATCTTTCCGCCTCGAAGTACCTTAACACTTTGTTCTCCAAGCACCCATCTTACAGCATCAGAAATATTACTTTTTCCGCTTCCATTAGGTCCTACAACTGCTGTTACACCTTTTCTAAATTTTAATTCTGTTTTATCAGCAAAGGATTTAAATCCTCTTATTTCCAGAGATTTTAAAAACATGTGCCCACTCCTTACAAATAAAGTATAGTAGGTAATAATCCTATAATAAAAATTACTATAATGAAAATAGCCATTGCAATTTTCATTTTTTCCCTAGTCTTTTTCTTCATATCAAACACTCCCCATTGTAATTTAGTTTATAGTAAAGATTAACAAATATCAATACAACACTTAAGTATAATATTAAAAGCGAGAGGAAACCTCTCGCTAATATATTATATCTAATTTTTCATCTTTTAGACAGAGGTTTATATGACCTCTTTCTATTTTATCATTTTGTTTTACCAGAATAATTTTATTATTTTCTTTAAGTTTATTAAAATATAATTTTTTATTAGCATAAAGTTTACTTAAATCTTTAGAATTAATATGAATCAATACATTTTTTTCTTCTTTCATATTCTCTAAAATTATATCTGCGAGTAAGCTGCCTTCAACCAATTCCCTGAAAGAAGGATGAAATGGTCCAGCTATAATATCTCCACCTTCATTTATACTTTCTGTTGGTTGAAGCCCTATTCTTATTACATTAACATTATTTTTTCTATACATCTCATACATAACTTTACTTATATCCACTGCTTCTTCTAAAGAATATGGAACGTACTCATTGCATTTATACATTTTTTCCATAGGTGTATCTCTTATAACTAAAGATGGATATATTCTGCAAATATCTGGTTTCATTTCAAGTGATGCTTTAGTTGTATTTATATCCTTCTCAAATGTATCTCCTGGAAGTCCTGGCATTATTTGATGTCCTAAAACAAATTCATATTCTTTAATTAGTTTAGATGCATTTATAACATCCTGCGCACTATGCCCTCTTCCAGCTTTTTTTAATACATCTTCATCTAGTGACTGGACTCCAAGTTCTATTATATCAACTCCATATTCTTTAAGATAAGTTAATATATAATTATTAATATAATCTGGTCTTGTTGAAAGCCTTATTTTATCTATACGCTTTTTATCTTTGAACTCTTTAGCTACTTCTAAGAGTTCTCTTTGTTTTTCTTCTCTTATACCTGTAAATGTTCCTCCAAAAAATGAAACTTCAATAGTTGCATTCTTATTTTGTATTGTTTCTAAATAATCATTTATTGTATTCCTTACAGTTTGGGCTGTAACCTCGTCATTAGAACCAGTTATTCTATCTTGATTACAAAAAACACAATTATGAGGACATCCTTCATGTGGCACAAATATAGGTATTATATAATAATTTTTACTCATTTGTCTTATCCAATATATCCAAAGCTTGCTTAGCTGCATTTTGTTCTGATTCTTTTTTACTGTAGCCTGAGCCTTCACCCATAAGCTTTTTATCTATAATCACATTGGTAAAAAATTTCCTTCTATGAGGTGGTCCTTCATATCTTGTTAATTCATATTGAATTACTATCTCTCCATCTTTTTGAAGAAGTTCTTGAAGCTTTGTCTTAAAATCTAATATTATTTCATTATTTATAGCTTTATTTATTACTTCTTCAAAATGAAGTAATATGAAATCGGATGCAAAACCAATACCCTTATCTAAATAAACAGCTGCAAGCACCGCTTCTACAGCATCCGCTTGTATTGAAATTCTTTCTCTTCCACCTGTAAGTTCTTCACCTTTACTCATTCTAATATAAGATCCCAAATTTATTTTTTTCGCAATTTCATAAAGGGAATTTTCACAAACTATCAAACTTCTTATTTTAGTTAATTCGCCTTCACTCTTATGCTTAAAGTTATTAAAAAGATATTCCGTAATACAAAGTTGTAACACTGAATCTCCTAAAAATTCAAGTCTTTCATTATATTCAGCATCTTTAAATTGATTTCCAAAAGAACTATGTGTAAGTGCTGTTTTTAGCAAAGTAGGATTATTGAAACAAACTCCCAAGTTTTCTTCTATTTCTTTAAGTGTATATCTATTCATTTATTCCACTCCTTGAAGTTTATTCTTCAACTTGCTACGACATTTTATTTCAGATATCTAATATAACAAATTCAAGAATAAACTAATTAATCTGATTTTTATCCATTCTAGTACCCCATTTTTTAGAGGAGCGTTAAGAACCTACCTAGTCTAGATGAATTATTCCTTATAAGGCATCCTGGCTCTTCTGCTTGCTCGCCATTCTTCTTTCTAGGCACATTGACCCTTACGATTACGTGGTACCCTTGAGAGTACATAATTGATCTCTGTGGTTACGCATCATCCGTCAAGAGTATAATGCCAACTGAATTTAGATGAAATATAAAACTCCACCCGAAAAGTTTCATTATTATAAGAAAATATAAAATCCCGCAATCATGCGGGATTATTTTATTCTTCGTGATGAGCTTTTACGTAATTGACAACATCTCCAACTATTTTAAAGTTTTCAACGTCTTCGTCAGGTATTTCCATATCTAGTTCATCTTCTAGAGCCATTATAAGTTCAACTATATCTAATGAGTCTGCATTTAAATCTTCAATAAATGATGCTTCCATGACAACGCTTCCTACATCGACGCTTAACTTATCAGCAATAATTGCTTGGATTTTTTCAAACATTAATTTCACCTCCCAAGTTCTACATTTAGATAATAGTATATATTGTTTAAATCGTCAATATTAGTTTTAATAATATTTAAATTAATTTTCCTTAGAAAATTCATTTTTTATATCTTTTAACACATCATTCTCATAAAAAATCTTAGTCTGTTTAATAGAATTTTTGAATGCTTTTGCATCTGAACTGCCATGAGCTTTTATGCATATTCCATCAACACCTAAAAATGGTGCTCCTCCATATTCTTTGTAATCAAACTTTTTCATAATATTTTTTAATACTGGTTTTAATAGTAATACTCCTAATTTAGATATAATTGATGATTTAAGTACTTCATCTTTTATTATCCCTAGAATACTTGAAGCGGAGCCTTCATACATTTTTAAAGCTGTATTTCCTACAAAACCATCACTTACTAAGACATTAATATCCCCTGCAGGTATTTCTCTTGGTTCTACATTGCCTTTAAAGTTAAGAGAATTTTCTTCTTTCAAAAGTTTAAATGTTGCTTTTGTAAGTTCATTCCCTTTTTCTTCTTCTTCTCCAATATTTATAAGTGCTATACTTGGATTTTTTACATTAAAAATCTTTTGATAATAGATTTTTCCCATTTTCGCAAATTGAACTAAAAATGCTGGTTTACAATCAACATTAGCTCCAACATCTACTATCATAAAATTTCCACGTCTACCTGGCATTATAGGTGCAAGAGCAGGTCTTTCTACACCCTTAATTCTACCTACTATTAGCGTACATCCTGCTAAAAATGCGCCTGTACTCCCTGCAGATATTATTCCATCACAAGTTCCCTCTTTAACTAAATTCAACGCCTTAACTATACTAGCATCTTTTTTTCTTCTGAGTGCCATTACAGGATGTTCATTTGGTGAAATTACTTCTTTGGCATCAATAATAGTAACTTTATCTTTAGGATAAGTATATTTAGCTAATTCTGAACTTATAATTTCTTTTGGTCCTGTAATATATAATTCAATATTATCATATTCTTTTAAAGCTTGAATTGCACCATCTATTACAGCTACAGGTGCATTATCTCCACCCATACCATCTATAGCTATTTTCATATAATAATCCCTCCTTCATTTTAGGTATATTCAAAAGTTATCTATTTAAAGTTGGTTTTTGTTGAATATTAGCAATTATTGTTTAATATTATTTTGTATATAAGAAAAGAAAGTCATAAAGACTTTCTTTTAGCTTTCAGAAGCTACAACTTCCTTACCTTTGTAAAAACCACAGTTTTTACATACTCTATGAGCAAGTTTCATTTCGTGGCATTGTGGACATTCAACTATGCCAGGTAAACTAGCTTTAAAAGTTTGAGCTCTTCTTTTTTTAGTTCTTGCGCTACAACATTTTCTTGCTGGATTTCCCATACTTACACCTCCTTATTGTCAAACAAACCTTTTAGGGCTTCAAAACGTATATCTACGTTTTCTTTATTACAAGAACATTTATTGTAATTTAAATTACATCCACATTCTTGACAAAGTCCTTTACAGTCGTCTTTGCAGACTCTTTGAATCGGGAAAGTTGAAATTATACTTGTTTCAACAATCTCTGTGATGTCTAAAACATCATCCATTACAACAACAGCTTCATCATCTTGTGATTTACTATTAGTTGTAAACCTTTCTTCTATATCAATATCTATTGGATAGATAAAGGTATCTAAGCATCTTGAACATATCATTTCTAAATCAGCTTTAATTTTAGCATTCACTATTAACATATCACTATCTGATGAAATCACTCCAACAACTTCACAAGAGCCTATAGGTTTAATTATATCTCCTTCAAAGCTAAATTGTGGCATCTCAAATGTGTAATTAATTTTTTTGCTTCTATCTTTACCTGAAATAATATCTGAAATTTGTACTTTCATAAAATTATAGAGTATATTATATAATAAACTTATTGTAAACTATATAACAATCTCCCCTTTTCACTCCTTAGCACATATATTTATAAAACAAACACAACTAATTATATAAATTGAGTACCGAAAAGTCAAGGTATTTATTATAAATTACTTTTCATACATATAAAATAAAATAACAAGTCAAATATTTGATGTATATTTTACATCATGCATGTGGGTATGTCTGGTTTATAACAAGCTATTAGCCAAACATACCCACGTAGTATTACATAAACTAGACTAGCATACTGACTTGTTATTTTTTAACTAATTCTAAGGTTTCTCTCGCAATCATTACTTCTTCATTAGTTGGGATTACAAATACTTTTACTTTTGAAGTTGGTTTTGAAATTTCCATACCGTCTCCAATATTTTGATTATCATTTTTCTCTACATCTACTTCTATTCCGAAGAATTCCATATCATTTAAACATCTTATTCTTATTTCTGGAGCATGTTCTCCAAGTCCTGCAGTAAATACGATTCCATCTACTCCACCCATCGCTGCTGCATAAGCACCAATTTGCTTTTTGATTTGGTATCCATAAATGTCCATAACAAGTACTGCTTTAGGATCATTTTTCTCTTCAACAGCACTTCTTATATCTCTAAAGTCTGTCCCAAGATTAGCTATTCCTAAACATCCTGATTCTTTATTTAATATCTTATCTACTTCTGCTGCAGAATATCCTTTTTCTGTCATCAAATAAGTAACTATTGATGGATCTATGCTTCCACATCTTGATCCCATCATTATACCATCTAGTGGAGTGAATCCCATTGTTGTATCAACTGACTTACCGCCTTCAACAGCAGTAACACTTACTCCATTACCTATATGACAAGTAATAATCTTTAAATCCTTAACATCCTTATTCATACATTCAGCAACTTTACCAGCTACATACTTATGTGATGTTCCATGGAACCCATATCTTCTTATATGATCTTCTTCATAGAATTTATATGGTACTGGATACATAAATGCTTTTTGAGGCATTGTTTGATGAAATGCTGTATCAAATACTGCAACCATTGGTGTATTTGGCATAATCTCTTGACACGCCTTTATTCCAGTTATATTTGCTGGATTGTGAAGTGGTGCAAGCTTTGAAAGATCTTGAAGATTTTCAAGAACTTCTTCATTTATCACTACTGAAGCTGCATATTTTTCTCCACCATGAACAACTCTATGTCCAACTGCAGATATTTCATCCATTGATTTGATTACACCATGTGTTTCATCAACTAAGCTTTTCAATACAAGTTCTATTGCAACTTGATGATCTTTCATAGGTGTTTCAACAATATATTTATCTTTTCCCTCAACTTTTTGTGT
>JAKBFR010000107.1 GCA_021837545.1 Bacillota bacterium
TCTGTTCAATTTTCAAAGACCATTTTCTTTCACAACTTTCGTTGTAACTATTTGTTTTTCTTTGTCGCAATCAAGCAACTCACTTAGTGTATCACTTGGTTTAGATCTTGTCAATAACTTTTTTAAAAATCTTTTAAACTCTTTTTTCAAAAGGTTCTTATCAAATTCTTTTAAGTTGTTTGTGTCTCTTTGCGACGTGTTTTATCTTAACATTAATATCCATGATTTATATTTTTCATTACATATAATATATGCACTTTATATCTACTATTCTTATTATTTATCTAAAATGCTACATTATTCTACTATTGACACGCTAGGATTCGTTATACTTATTATTTCTTATATTCTTTGAAATTACCTCTATTTATAATGATTTTATTTATATAAATGGAGATTGCTTTTAATATTAGATACATTCTTTATCTTATTATTACATATTAATAAGATAATTATTCATTATTTTTTCTTTAATTACAATTTATATTTGCTCTTTTATCTATTTTCTAACATTGTATTCAATTTAATATCTTTATTAATTAAATTTTCTCCATATAACTTCTTTAATTTCAATATATATATATCATTGTGAATATGTTCGGAAACAATTGAAGCTAGAAGAATATTATCTGTAAATACGCCTAAAAATTCCTCTCTATGAGGGCCTCTATCTGCAACTAATGTTTTTACACAATCCACCACAATCATTATCCTTGTTTCTTTCCCATCACAATTTGAACTGCAGTGAGTATATATTTCCATAGGAATATTTTCTACTGTACACTTCTTAAAAGAAAATATTATTATTTTTACTCCTTTTTTTGCAATTTTAATAAGTTCACTTTCAAAGCGACTCAATTCAATATCAGTATTTATATAAACCTCTTTTTCTGCACTTAATAATAAGTGTTTTATTTTTAAAATAATATTGTCATATCCCTCTATATTCACATATCTTTCTTCTGAATCAGATTTCTCTAAATCTTTTAATTTATAATCTAATAAATTTGTAGTCTTATTAAACTCAGTTTTCATCTTATTAATTAATACAGATGGGTTCTCAGCTTTATAAACTTGTGAGTCTCCAGGTAGTAAAAATACTATTCCTTTTTTATATAAATTATCTAATGCTGAATACACTGATGAGCGTGACATATTTAAATTTTTAGCAATTTTATATCCATTTGAACTTGAATTCTTCAACAAATCTATATAAACTGCTGCCTCAGTTTTAGAAAAATTTAATTTTTCCAATAATATTATTATTTCATCCATACTTTTTCTCCTATTTAGTTAATATTAAGACCTTCACTATTTAACAGTATATCCAAATTATTAAGCAGGTCATTAATTTCTAATAACATATCTGCACTATTGGTTGCAGTTAACGCTAAAATAGTTTCAATATTTTTATGCATATCTTTTGGAATTTTTAAATTATTATCTTTTATAATTTTAAGAAGTTTTTTCTCCCCTGGATGAGGTACTTCATTAATAGCAAATATAATATCAAAATAACTTGCAATAAATGCTGCAATTCTATGGTTGATACTAACAAAATCATCTCTTTTCAAGGCTTTCTCTACTTGATTATAGTATGATGGCATCTGTTTCTTTAATAATGGATAATTCTTTTTTATTATATTTTCTTTTAACTCTTTAGGATAACTTATCCTATATTTTTCTTGTAACTTATTTAATTCACCATTTTCATCATACATTACTATTGAATTTATAAAATTACTCCAAAAACATGTTGTATATCCTATGTCAGCTTGGCATTCTATCAATGTTCTATTTAATGAACTCTGGATCCAATTTAACTCTCTATATATAATTTCAACTTCAATGTTACCTTCTGCTAAAATCCCATCATCCTCGGATTCCCAAAAAGCATTACCTAATTCAATATAATTACAAAATTTATCAGTGATTTCTTTTCTCTTTTCTAAGGCTATTACCTTAGATATATAGATATAAATATCATAGTCTGAATTTTTATCATTAGTTTTTGTAGCATGTGATCCAGATAGTAAAATTCCTTTTACTTCTTCTAATTTTGAAAATTCATAAACCAAATCAACTACTGTTTTATTAATATTTGTATTCATATTTTCTCACTCCTATTATTTATATAGTCGTACAGCATATACTACTATATAAATAATAACTAATTATCCTATAATTGTCAACAATGTTCAATGCTTATGTTACCATTTTAATACTAGGTTAAACAATTGAATTCTTTTAATCTAACCTTAATTTTTGAAACTTATTAACAATGCATATTAATAATAAAATAAGCTATCTTAAACATAGAATCAAATCTATTTTAAGATAGCTTATTATTTATTTACTAAACTTTATGGTAGTTTATTACCCGCTGCCAAATATATCGCATACCATTCTTGTCTTGTTAACTCTATATTTGATGCCTTACATATTTCTTTAATACGATTAGAGTTCATTGTACCAACTATTGTTTGTATTTTTGCTGGATGTCTTAATATCCATGCGGTTGCTATAGCAGTATTAGTCACTCCTTTTTTCTCAGCAATTTCATTGATTTTTTCATTTAGTTCAGGGAATTTGTCATTATCTAAAAATACCCCATCAAAGAATCCATATTGATAAGGAGACCAAGCTTGAATTGTTATATCTTTAAGGCGGCAATAATCTAGTACTCCTCCATCTCTATCAGTAGAAGCATCTACTTTCATATTCACATTGAATCCTGAATCTATTATACCAGTGTGCATTATACTAAATTGCAATTGATTAATAATTATTTTATCATCTAAATATTTATTAAGAAGTTCAATTTGCATTGGATTTTGATTACTCACACCAAATTTTTTAACCTTACCAGCTTTGTATAGCACAGAAAAAGCTTCTGCAACCTCTTCTGGGTCCATAAGTGTATCTGGACGATGTAATAATAATGTATCTACATACTCTGTTTTTAATCTTTTTAAACTTCCATCTACTGAATTTAAAATATGTTCTTTTGAGAAATCAAACATTATTCCTGGAACTATACCACATTTTGTTTGAATAATCATCTTTTCTCTTATAGTTGCATTCATATTAATTGCATCTGCAAAAACTTCTTCTGATTTTCCGCCTCCATATATATCAGCATGTTCGAAAAAATTAATTCCTTCATCTAATGAAGCTTTAATTATTTTTTCAGCCTCACTCTTTCCTGCATCTGCCATTCTCATACATCCAAGTCCAATTTCTGAAACTTCAATTCCACTATTTCCTAAGTTTATTTTTTTCATTTTTATCATCCTCTCATTTTTTGTTTCATAAATGTATTTAATATAATTATTTTAAATCTTATCATCTGCGATCGATTGTTCATGCTGACTAATCCAACAATATGCATCTTTTTTATCTCTTGTTAAAAGTAAATATAGAGTTTCTATAACAACCATGGAAGATACTCTTGAAAAGCTAAATTCATCTAGGAATAATTTTTCTCTTGTGGCTGTATTTATATGATACTTACTTTCATTGGCAACTGGAGAATTTTCATGATTTGTTATAGAAATTGTGATAGCCTGTCTTTCATTGGCAATCTCAAGTAAGGTCACAAGTTTTTTTGAAGATCCAGAATTAGATATTACTATAACTACGTCCTCATTAGTTAGGGTATATGAAAACGCAAGCTGAGTTTCCCATATAGTATTTGTAACAGATGATATTCCTAATTGATTGAATTTATACGCACCATCCATTGCCACTGGAATTGTATTTCCCACTGCTGCAAATTGAACAATTCTTGCATTTTTAATTGCTTCTAATATTTTTTTAATATCTTCTTCACGCATCATTGATATAGTTTGTTTTAATTCCTCAATTTTATTTGCTAATATATTCTGAAGAGATTGTGCTATATTATTAGAATCTAACTCATTAGATACTTTCTCATCCTTTGAATTTACCATTTCCTTAGCAATATTTATCTTTAAATCATGAAACCCTTTGAAATCACATTTCTTGCAAAATCTCACTATTGTAGCTTCACTAACATTGCTTTGAGTTGCCAATTCAGAAACTGTCATATCTATAACTTTTTCTTTATTATTAATAACATAGTCAGCTATTTTCTTTTCTGCATCATACAAATTTTTATAAACACATAAAATTTTATCTAATACACTTTTTTCTATATCTTTCACCTATTAATTACTCCTTTAATAACAAACATTACTTTATATACTTTTGTAACAAGCAATGTTCATTTGTCATAACTACTCAAAAGAATATTTTAAACCCCATTGATTCCTAACTTCATCCATTATATTCATTACATCAACAGACAATCCTAATGTATCATTACTATTTTTCTTCATAATACAATTATTTATATCTTGAACCTCATAAATTAATGCTTTTGAAGTATCACCATCTTCTATAACTTCTACACTTCCATCGGGATAAGTAATTGTTGCCTTATCTGCTCTTGGAAAATTTTCAACAGTTATATACGCTAGTTCTCCGCATACAATACCTCTCTTTGGTTGTTTTGCTCTCATTGTTAGAGATATTACTGCCATTTCATCATCAGAATTTTTAAGTATTATACCTGATTGTTCATCCACGCCTGTTTCAAATTTTTTTACTGTTGTTAAAATTTCTTTTGGTTGACTAGAAAGGAAGTATCTTGTAAATGATAAAGCATATGTACCTATATCAAGTAATGCACCTCCTGCTAAATCAGGACTAAAGAATCTATTGGTAACATCATATTCTTTAAGGCTTCCAAAATTCACTTGAATCATTTTTATCTTTCCAAGCTTTCCATCATCAACAAGACCACGTAACTTTTTATATAATGGCATATGATAAATAGTCATAGCTTCTGCTACTATTAAGTTTTTTTCTTTTGCTAAACTAACTATTTCACTCAATTGAGTACCATTTACAGTAATAGCTTTTTCACAAAGTACGTGCTTATTGTTTCTAAGACTCTCCATTATATACTCATAATGATTAGAATGAGGAGTTGATATATATACTATATCAATTTCATCATCCTTTAACATTTCATTATAATTGCCATAAACCTTTTGAACATTATAATTACTTGAAAATTTTTCTGCTTTTTCAAGATTTCTTGCACCCACTGCATATATGCTCCCATTTACTTCAGTTATAGCTTTTGCAAAATCTTCCGCAATTGTTCCAGGTCCAAGTATTGCCCAATTTATTTTATCCATAGCTCTCACCTCATACATATATTTAAATTTCTAATATTCCAAACTTAACTTTCATTTTATATCTAGCACTTATAGCACTCTCAACTCTTTAGTTAAGACGTATATCTTAGCTTTTAGAAATTACTCTAATACCTTTTTCGCTAACAACAATTGCTTTTGTAATAACATCAGTAAACAATGATGTCTCAATAACTCCACAAATATTTATCAAACTGTTGTTAAGCTTATACATATCTTTAACATCATTAAAAGCTACATTCATTAACAAGTTTCCATTATCGCTTATAGTGAACCCATCTTTTATATCACTAATTCTAACCACTGGCTTTCCACCTAATTCTAATACTTTTCTTTCAACATACTTTAAAGAATCCTCTAAAATTTCAAGGACAACAGGAACTTTGAATGTTAATGTCTTTTCTACTTTAGCTTCATCCACAAGAAGAATGTATTCTTCAGCCATATTAGCAATTAGTTTTTCTTTAGTATGAATTCCACCACCACTTTTTAATGCATTTAAATTTTCATCAACTTGATCACATCCATCAAAAGCTACATCCACTTTATCCACAGCGCAAGTGTGAAGAACTTCTAATCCATTTTCTATACAAAGCAATTTTGTTTTTGTAGAAGGTGTTACTACCCTAACATTAATATTTTTATCTTCTTTTATATGTTCTATTAAATATGCTATACTTCTACCTCCGCCAAGACCAATTACCATGCCATCTTTTATGTATTTTATAGCTTCTTTAGCGCAACTTTTCTTTAAATCGTTATCATTCATTTTTAAACACCTCATTATATGTTTTTACATAATAAAATAATTATTCTTCCCTTACAGAAATCATCTAAAAAATAACTATCCAAAGATACCTGATTAATTTATTTAAATTGATACAATTAACATATTACATTTTTATAATAATCCGATTTCTTTATTTCGTCAAGACTATTTCATACGAAATAAAATTTCGCATAGATTTCAATACCAATAACTACTATTTTACTTATAATCAAAAAAAGAAATTAAAGGATGTTTAAAGTAGTTTTTCTTAATCTACTTTAAAACATCCTTTTTCATTATTCATTCTAAATATATTTAACATATTTTTTAAGAATTTTAGCCATAGGTATCCCGATTATTAATGCCATAACAATTTGTGTTATATCTCCAGGAATTGATGCTACTGGTGAAAACCAATTTCCATATAGGATCACTTCAGTAAGATAATAGCCTCCTATCATCCATATACCTGATATGATCACAGCCAAAATATTAATAATATTACTATTTCCATTCTTATTGTTGCTATATGAAATAGCTCCTAAAAGATATCCCATAACACCTCTTATTACAAAAGTAAATGGTGCCCAAAGTGCCCATCCTGATGATAAATCGAATATTGCCATTCCTACAGCGCCTGCTATAGCACCCTTTTCTTTCCCAAAAACTACAGATGCTATAACTAACATTGCAGTTCCCAAATGAACTAATCCACCACTTGCAGCTATTGGCAATCTAATATTAATAAATGCAGTTGCTACAAATACTAGTGCTGTTAGTAATGCTGTTTCCACCATATCCTTTGTTTTAAATTTACTTCTTGTTTTGTTAAATTCCATAATTTTGCCCCACCTTTTTAATTTCTTATATTTAATTTTCTAAATATTTATTAAATAATCCAACTAATTCATTATTACTTTTAAATCCTAAATCTTTTAATCCTTTATCTATTGTATTTAATGCATAAACTATTTTTTCTATTCTAGCATTTTCGCCCATATGCCCTATTCTAAGAATAGTATCTTCATAAGGCTTTAATGAAGTTATTATTAAAGCGTTATATTTACTTAACATATGATTCTTAAGATTTAATGCTCCTATATTCTTTGGTATCTTAACTGCAGTTACCGTATTAGAATGCCCACCTTCTAAAAATAACTGAAGTCCAAATTCTATTATAGACTTTCTTGTTGCTCTTGCGATTTTTTCATGTCTACTAAGTACATTTTCAATTCCTTCATCTAAAATATTGTCACAAGCCTTGCTTAAACCCATAATATCGCTTATTGGCATTGTGTATGGAAACCATTTATCTCTATAGTAATTTTCCCAAATATTAAGATTACAATAAAATCCTACTACAGGAGTTTTTCTGTTTTTCATTTTAGCTTTTGCTCTTTCGCTAATACTAACCATAGTTA
This sequence comes from Bacillota bacterium, assembly GCA_021837545.1. The sequence continues at coordinate 7,437 of JAKBFR010000107.1, forward strand.
ACCCTGCTGGAGCTGAAAATGCTTTTTGAGATCCACCTAAGGCTATGTCAACTTTCCAATCATCAACTCTTATTTCTTCTCCACCCATTGCAGAAACAGAATCAACAACAGTTAAAATTCCATACTCATTTAGTATTGGGCATATTTTTGATAAATCATTTAATACCCCTGTTGGAGTATCACAATGAACAATTGTAGCATACTTAAAGTCATGATCTTTTTCTAGAAAGTCACTTAATTTCTTTACGTCTATAGGTTTGCTGTAATCATCTGAAAAATATACCCCTTCTCCTCCATAGATTAGAGCAAAGTCTTTAAACCCTCTTCCATAAATCCCATTATCTAAAACAAGCACTCTATCTCCAGGTTCAGTAAGAGATGCACAAGCTGCTTCAAGTCCTAAAATTCCTTCTCCACTTAATATATAAACAGGATTTTTAGTATTTATTATTTTCCCAATTTTTTCACAAGTATTCTTATAGAATTCTACAAATTCTACATCAGCATCTGGATTAGTCGTTGCTTTTGCTCTTTCTAATCTTA
>JAKBFR010000108.1 GCA_021837545.1 Bacillota bacterium
TACTAGAAGCTATTAAAATATTTACAATAAATGCAGCTTATGTACTAGGCAAAGAAAAAGAAGTAGGTAGTTTAGAGATTGGAAAAAAAGCGGATTTTATAGTATTAGATAAAAATATATTTACAGTAGAACCATTAGATACACATGATATTAATGTTGTTCAAACGTATTTTAATGGGGAATTAGTGTATTTAAACGAATAAAATTAATAACAATTGGAGAATAAAAATATTATTCATATATTATTTTATAAATAAGCTAATTTAGTGATAGAAATATTGTTAAATTAGCTTATTTTTAATGAAATAAGAAAATTTGAGCTTATTTATTGACAATTAGAAAAAATAGTAGTAATATCAAATCAGAGTAAACATATCATATATATACGGATTGTTACGGATGCTAGCTATCAGATAAAAAATATAAATAAATGGGGGCAAAAAGTTATGGATAACAAGGAAAGAAAATTAAAATTCGAAACATTACAATTACATGTAGGTCAAGAAAACCCAGATCCAGCAACAGATGCAAGAGCAGTACCAATATATCAAACAACTTCATATGTGTTTAAAAATTCAGCACATGCAGCAGCTAGATTTGGATTGGCTGATGCGGGTAATATATATGGACGTTTAACAAATTCGACACAAGATGTTTTTGAAAGTCGTGTCGCAGCTTTAGAAGGCGGAGTGGCAGGTCTTGCAGTAGCATCAGGGGCAGCAGCAATAACATATGCAATTGAAAACATAACAAAGGCAGGGGATCATGTAGTTTCAGCTAAAACTATATATGGAGGATCATATAATTTATTAGCACATACATTACCAACTTATGGAGTAACCACAACATTTGTAGATCCAGAAGATTTATCAAATTTTGAAAATGCAATTCAAGATAATACAAAAGCAATATTTATAGAATCACTTGGAAATCCTAATTCCAATCTTATAGATGTTGATGCACTAGCAGAAATTGCACATAAGCACAAAATTCCATTAATAGTTGATAATACATTTGGAACACCATATCTTTTTAGACCAATTGAACATGGCGCAGATATAGTTGTACATTCAGCAACTAAGTTTATAGGTGGACATGGAACCTCATTAGGTGGTGTGATTGTAGATTCAGGGAAATTTGATTGGATAGGATCAGGAAAATTCCCACAATTAACTGAACCAGACCCAAGTTATCACGGTATTAAATTCGCAGAAGCAGTTGGAGCTGCAGCTTATGTAACAAGAATAAGAGCAATTTTATTAAGAGATACAGGTGCATCAATAAGTCCATTTAATGCCTTTTTATTATTACAAGGTTTAGAAACACTTTCACTTAGATTAGAAAGACATGTTGAAAATGCTTTAAAGGTAGTAGACTTTTTAAGTAAGCATGAAAATGTAGAGAAAGTAAATCATCCATCATTACCGAATAGTCCAGATAATTCATTATATAATAAGTATTTTCCCAATGGTGCAGGTTCCATATTCACTTTTGAAATTAAAGGCGGAGAAAAAGAAGCACAAGGATTTATTGATAAATTAGAAATATTCTCTTTACTTGCAAATGTGGCTGATGTTAAGTCATTAGTAATTCATCCAGCAAGCACAACTCATTCTCAAATGAATGAAACTGAATTATCAGAATCAGGAATTAAACCAAATACAATTCGTCTTTCTATTGGAACAGAACATATTGATGATATAATTTATGACTTATCACAAGCATTTGAAGTTTAGAATTTAGTATAATAAAATGATAGTTAATTTGTATTATATAATAAGGAACTTCACTAATAGACTAAAATACAATTCATAATTAACCACACTAGAAGCTAAAAAATTATTATAAGTGTTTAGCTTCTAGTTTTATTTTTTAAAACAATAAATAAAAAATACGGTAAAGAAAAGTTTAAATTTAGGAAAATTAACATTTGGATATATAATTGGTGTAGGATTGTGTATAATCACAATATTGAAATTAATGTGAATTTAAATTTTTAGTCCTATAGTCACTAGGATAAATTCCTACATTTGATTTGAATACACGACTAAAGTAAAATGCATCCTTATAGCCAACTAATTCTCCAACTTTTTGAATTTCTAAATCAGGCTGATTAATTAAAAGTAGTTTTGCTTCGTTAATACGAATTTTTGTAATATATTTAATTGGGGTTTCACCAAAATATTTTTTAAATATCTTGCTTAAATATTCATTTGTAAACCCAAATTTATCAGAAATTTTATTTAGTGATGTTAAACAGGAATAATTACTACGTATATAATTCTCCATCAATTGGCTTAGTTTTTCAGGTTTTAAACTATGTGGATTAATTGAAAAAGATGATATTTCTTTATCTTCTGAGTCAAGTAAAACAAGAATATTTTGCAGAGCAGTATTAAGTTCTTCAAGTTTAATTGGTTTCAAAAGAAAATCTTTAGCACCGTATTTTAATGCTGATTGAGCATAGGAAAAGTCATTATATCCACTTAATATCATAGTTTTAATATGTGGATGATTTTGATGAATGTACTTAATTAGTTCCAATCCATTGGATTGTGGCATTTTTATATCTGTAATCACTAATGATGGATAGAGCTCTTCTATAAGAGAGATAGCATTATCCCCATTGCTGGCTTCACCAACTAATTCAAAAGGAAGAGATAAAGATTCGATTTTTTTAATCATATTTTGTCTAATTAAATGTTCATCTTCAACAACAATATATTTATATTTGTGTATAGCGTTCATAAAACTCCTCCTTGTTTAAATAAATTGGACCACCAATTGTAAAGATTGTTTTACCTTTTTGAGAATTATTAATTTTGAAAATAGCATGTTCATTGTATACAAGGTGTAATCTTAAATATACATTTCTAAGTCCCATTCCACCAATTTTTAGTGTTTTTAACTCTTCATTTATATTGAGATTATGGAAGCAAGATAACAGTTTCTCTTTATCTATATCACTAAGACATCCTCCATTATCTTCAATATTAATTAGCCATTTTTCATCTTCTATATTGGAACTAAGTTTTAAATTCCATGGAGGAGAAGAACTGAATCCATATTTAAAAACATTTTCTACAATAGGTTGTACTATTAATTTTGGAATTAAAATATCTTTTGTTGATTCTTCAATATTAGAATCATATATAAAATCGTATCCAAACCTCATTTTCATACATTCAATGTATTTTTCTGTATATAAAATTTCCTGAAACAGTGGGACAGCAGTTTCATCGTTTGTTGTTATATATCGAAAATAATCGCACAATGCATGACATATTTTAACAATGTCTTCATTCATATTTTCTTCTGCCATAATGCTTATGTTAGTTAAACTATTGTATAAAAAATGCGGATTAACAAGAGATTGAGTTGCCTGTAATTTTGCACGAGTTTCTTCTGATTTTAACAATAAAATTTCTTGGGAAGAGTTTCTCAATTTATCATACATTTCTAAAAATGAGTGATATAATTCTGAAATCTCAAGTATATTGCTGTTAATAGGAGTTAATAGAGTTTTGTTTTCATTTAATACTCTATTTATGGTTACTTTTTTTGTTGCTTTTGTTAACTTACTTAATGGGTAAGTTAAACGACTTGATATAACGAAGCATAAAAGTAAAGTAAAAAAAATTGAAATAATAATGATAACAACAAAACCTTCTTTAAATGAAGTTAATGACTTGAATACAACGTCTTTCGGCTCACTTGTGATGATTGTCCAATTAGAAGATTCAATTTTTTGATAAGACATAAGGACTTCATTTTTAGAATCTATATCAACAAAATATCCTACAGAAGGAACTAAATTATTCTTTTTAATAATATCTACATAGTTAATATTATTATTTGGTTGAGATTTATATGGATAAACTAATTCATTTTTTTCATTATATACATAAAATGAAGTTGAAGGGTTTCTAAGTTTTAATTCTGAAATTAAAGAAAAAACTACATTATAATTCTGTAATACTTCAACAATTCCTTCTGGTTCATTACTACTATTAAAAAACACACGGGTTAATGAGAGAAATTGATTATCCATATCATTTTTATTTTTTATGGGCATATTTAATAATTTTGTGGTGGTTGAAATATTCTTGCAACCATTTTGGGCAATCGTTGAATCATACCATGGAAAGGTTTGCAAATTAACATTTGTAACTCCTTGAAAATATCCAGATCCAATGCATGTCCCATTAAGGGTATAAAGATTTACTTGAGCTGCGGATTGGAATGGACCAATAATTGCAGTAATAATATCATATATAGATAAAACATTATCTCTTGATTCTGAAAAATTATCAAGTTTAATTGTGCCAGTATCATTGTTTTTTGCAAAACTTGTAAAGTTTTTTTTAATGGCATTAGAATATACAATATTCATAGATATAGTTGAAATATTATTTAACTCTGTAGATATTGATTTATGAACAGATGCAGAAAGAGTTTCTGATTTTGCTTTTGCATCTTTATAAATATTTTTACTGTAGAAAGAGTAGAAACATATAAAAAATAAGGATAACAACATTGTGACTAAAAGTCCATAAATAAAAAACAAATATGCTTTTTGAGAATAATAAAATTTACGATTCATTATAATTCTCCTTTCAAAAGTATTGTATAATAGAGTTCGAAAAAGTGCAAACTTTCAAAAGTATTATGTACTAATGTTCGAAAAAGTGCAAAAGGAAATACGATTTTATCCATTTAAGGCAAACTAGGTAAATGGTATTATAAGCATGTAAAGCATATCATTTATGAAATATATGTGGATAATGTAAAACATAGGGGGTATTAATTAATGAGAAAACGTTTAAAAAAAGTACTAAGTACAATATGTATTACTATGCTAGCTGGAAGTGTACTTGCAGGATGTGGAGGTAATTCTACCAGTAATGCAACTGATACGAAATCTTCAAACAGTAATGAAGCAGTTACATTAACATTTGGTTCACATCAATCTGGATTACCAACATCCGGAGTTGTACAAGAATTAGCAAAGGAATTTGAAAGTGAAACAGGAATTAAAATTGATTTTCAAATTTCACCTGATGCTCAATGGCGTGATTTATTAAAAGTAAAATTAGACTCCGGTGAAGCACCAGATATTTTTTGTGCAGATGCTGATCCTTTGAATTTAGTAACAAGAGTAAATCCAGAAAAATATGTTATGGATGTAACAAATGAAGAATGGGTAAAAAGAATGGATACTAATGTTATTCCTTCAATTTCTTATAAAGATAAAGTTTATGGTATTACTTTCCCTGGAAAGAAGATGTACTTTTATGTATACAATAAAGAAATTTTTGAAAAATTAGGATTAAAAGTTCCTACTAATTATGAAGAATTTAAAAATGTATGTCAAAAAATTAAAGATTCTGGAGTTACACCAATTTTTGAAGGAACTCAAAATGGTTGGCATCAAGTACTTCCTTTATTTGAAACAGGAGCTATGTATCAACAAAAACATCCAGATCTATACAACAAGCTTAATAAAAATGAAGTTGATTTAGATTCTGTGCCTGAATTGCAAACTATTATTAGTGAATTAAATGAATTCGCTAAATTGGGATTTTATGGAGATAATTATTTAAGCAATTCTGTTGAAAATGCAAAAGAATCAATGGCAACTGGAAAATCAGCAATGTTCATTGCAGAATCTGCATGGAGAAATGAAGTAAAAGGAGATTTCCCAGATTTTGATACTAATAAATTGGGAATATTTGTAATGCCTTGGGGAGATAATCAAGCAATTGGAGTAAATCCAGCAAGTAATGCATATTTCATTAATAAAAATGGTAAACATTCAGCTGAAGCATTAAAGTTTTTTGAATTTTTAGCAAGACCAGAAAATTTACAAAAACGTTTAGATGGACAACCAGGATTATCTGAAATTTGTTGGCCAGAAATTAAATCAAAATATTCAAAAGAAGATCAAGCATATATCGATTCATTACAAAAAGGAATGGTTATGCAAGCTGGTGTTAAATATATTGATAGTCAATGGATGGATGTTGGTAAAGATTTAGAAGCTATGTATACTGGATCATCAACTCCAGAAGATGTTTTAAAAACAATTATGACTCGACGTACAGAACAAGCTAAACTACAAAAAGATCCAGATTGGAATAAATAAAAAAATAGGTAAATATAAATAAGGTTTCTCATTTTAGAAACCTTATTTATATAAAAATGGAGGGATTTAAGAATGGACAGAAAAAAATTATATCCATGGTATTTTACAAGTGGTGCATTAATTATATTCTTCTTGCTTTGCTTTTTACCTGGGATTATAGGTATATTATACTCATTTACTGATTGGAATAATTTTACGGACAAAATCAATTTTGTAGGATTCAAGAATTATTTAGAAATCTTCAAAGGAAAACCAGAGTACCGTATGTACATATGGAATACAGTTGTATTTACGACAGTTACAACAATTATGAAGACTGTAGTAGGACTAGCACTAGCATTATTATTAACACAAAAAGTAATTAAAATGAAAAATTTTCATAGAATGATCATTTTTTCGCCACAAGTTATATCTTATTTAGTAGTTGGTCTTGTTTTTAAGAGTATGCTACATCCACAAACAGGTTTTTTGAATAATTTCCTTAAGTCAATTGGATTAGATTTTTTAGCAAAGAATTGGTTAACAGATTTAACGACAGTTTTTCCTACTGTTATGTCAGTAGATACGTGGAAAGGTATGGGTTATATAATGGTTGTAATTATTGCTGGGTTAATGTCTATTTCTCCAGACTATTATGAAGCAGCGAATATTGATGGTGCTACTTTTTGGCAAAAATTTCGTTTGATAACATTACCATTATTAAAGCCAATTATTATAAATGTAACAATATTAAATGTAACATATGGTTTTAGAGTATTTGATATGATTTATTCCTTAACAAATGGTGGACCTGGTAATGCAACTGGAGTAATTAATACAGCTGTTTACAAAGAGTTTTCAAAAGGTAATTATGCAATGGGTACTACATTATCTAGCATCTTATTCTTTATATTATTATTCCTGCTGTATTTCATCGTAAAATCTATGGAAAATAAGGAGGTTCAAATGTAATGAATAGTTTAAAAAAATCTATTGGGAACATAGTAGTAAATATTATAACAATATTCATTAGTTTGATTATTTTAATACCTATCGTAGTTTTGTTTCTTAATTCCTTTAAGACTCAAGGAGAATCAAATAAAATGTCACTTTCTCTACCAACAAAATGGATGTTTGAAAATTATAAGACAGTAATTGAACAAGGTAAGTTAGTTTCTTCTTTTTTCAATAGTCTTTTGTATGCAACAGTCAGTGTTTCTATAATTATCGTTGTAGTATCTGCAGCAGCTTTTGTTATAGCAAGGAATAGAAAAGGAATTAATAATTTTATTTATTATTTTATTATTTCGGGAATAGCTATACCAATTAACAATGTTGCATTAATGAAAGTAATGCAAGCATTACATCTTGTAAATACTAGAATGGGTATTATTCTTATTTATGCTGCAATTAATATTCCGCTTAGTTTATTTTTATCATATGGCTTTATTTCAACAATTCCTAGAGAAATAGATGAAGCAGCAGTTATTGATGGATGTGGACCGATTAAATTATTTATTAAAATTATTTTACCATTATTAAAACCAATCACATCAACTTTGTTTGTTTTGAATTTTATGGCTGTATGGAATGACTTTACAATGCCTCTTTATTATTTAAATAATTCACAAAAATGGCCAATGACTTTGGCTGTTTACAATTTCTTCGGAGCTTTTGAAAATTCATGGAATTTAGTTAGTGCTGATATCATAGTGACTTTACTCCCAGTACTATTTGTATTTATATTAGGACAAAAGTATATTGTTGGAGGAGTGGCTGCAGGATCAGTAAAGGGTTAATATAAAAAAAAAAATTATTTAGA
>JAKBFR010000109.1 GCA_021837545.1 Bacillota bacterium
AGCAAAACAATATTTACATCTTAAATTGCACCCATGAATTACATTTAAACAAATAGCTTTTATGTAATCTCTATCATCCATAGAACTATGTGCTATTTCTTCATATTGATCTTCTGAATAAAGAATCCCTTCTTCAGCTAATTCTTGAATTTCATCATAAGCTTCTGAAAGTTCCTCTTCCTCATATTTTCCTTTCAAATCTTCTACTATCTCTTTCTTAGTTCTTAAATTATTATCACTTAATATATCATAGACTAACTCATCTACAACATGAACTGCTCCTGTATTTACATCTAAAACAAAATAGTTTTCACCTTGCTTAAATTTATGTATTAAAGCCAATTTAAATTCCTCCTAATATACAAAGTAAGCAGCAACTATCTAGTTGCTGCTTGAAAATTTAGTTTTCGCATTCTAAGTTTGCAACAGTGCAAGATGTCTTACAAGCTGATTGACATGAGTTTGCACATTCTTTGCATCCTGGTTTACATAAACTATTTTTAATATTTGGTTTGTTTATAGTTTTTATGTGTTTCATTACAAAAAACCTCCATTTAAAATATATCCTCGATAATTATATCATAATATACAACAGTATAAAAGAATTAGTGTATCTCTTTTTATTTATATTAAAATTATAATTATAAATAAACTATTTATAGATTCTATTAAACTTTATAAACATTTATTTTATGAATATACTTGATACTTTTTTTAATAATAATTTAAATCGTTCTGAATTCCTTTTTTTAAATTCATCACCAGCTTGTGATAATTTATCTTTTATCCCAGAAACTTTAATAAATTCAGCTATAATGTCCTTTGAATTTTTATGTAGAATAACAATTTGTAATTGATCTTGTGTTTCAATAATTCCACGAACGTCTTCCACTCTTTTTAAAACTCCAACATCTACTTTTTTCTTATCTTTTAAATTTAATTTCAAACTAGACATGCAATTTTTCACAGATAATATGTTTTCTTTTGGTCCAACAAGCTTAAAAATCTCTTCTGCTATTTTAGTGATCTCTTCGCTCATGTATATCCCCCCATTTTATTGCATATTTTTTACAATTAATTTAATGTTCGTTTATTTAAATATATAAGCTTTTACATCATTCAATATTAATTTTTTTAAAATAAAAAATCCCTTTAAGTTAACATCCTAATTTATTCTTATTTAAATATCTCTTATAGTTTATAACAATAAAAAAATGGCCAACAAATTCTCTAAATTTTTTATTTAAATATTGTTGACTACTACACTAATATTAAGTTTTGAATTTACTTATAGCAAAAAATATAATAAACAATGTTTAAAGAAATTAAGAAACAAGTAATTAGTATATTTATTAAAATTTCTTTATACTTTAAAACAAATATTATTATATTTTCACCTTTGTATTTTACCCATTTTATCACACGCTTACCATACAAGCATGCTGTACCCATAGTTGATTTCGCTTAACAACCCTGTTATTACCATTAAATCTCTCAACAGTTAAATTATATATCTATATGTATAATTTGTGTATTATACTAAAGTATACTTTTTATTTGAAATTTATAAAGTTACTATACTCTTTTCTATAAATACAAAAATACATAAGAAAAAAGACAATCTATTTTTAAAATCGCCTTTTATTCCTAGTAATTATAATAATTTAAATTATGCCTTTTTCTTTTAATAAATTTATGGCTATTGTTTTATTTTTTACATCGAGTTTAAGATAAACAGATGCAATATGTTTTTTAACAGTTACTAATGCAACATTTAATCTTTCTGATATTTCAATTTGTTTATATCCTTCATCTACTAATTTCATTACTTCAAGTTCTCTTGGTGTTAATTCTACTTTTTTGATATCGCAATAATTTTTTATATATATTTCATTGAATTTTTCACATTTTGGTAATAGCATTTTTACGTATGAATTTTCTTTTTCAAGATCTTTTAATATGTGTAATATGTGTGGTGCTAACTCCACAAAGCACATTACAATATGATCTTCTTTTGCTAAATCTATTGCTTTTAATAATGATTTTTTAGCTCTCTCTATTCCATATATCTTGTATTTAGCGATTGCATCAAATATATACGCATATAACGTCCCAAATATATGGTTGCATGGTATATAAACTTCTAACATAGTTTCCACATGAACTTCTAATTCTATATAGCTATTTTTAAGTATCATGGCTAATCCAAATATAACATAATTCATTCCAACAACAGGTATAATAACTTTAGTATCAAGATTTTCTGTATCTTTGAATAAATCATCCATGTTTTCTAAATTTCCAGTAACTCCATTAATATATCCTAATGCTATCTTAGATCCATTTAAAAAACTTGGAATATTAGGATTTTCATATTCTTTAATTAAATTATTAAAATTATTTTTAACTTCACATTTATTATTTCTATTTATATAAATTCTCATCAAAAGAAAATATATACAAATTATAATACTTGTCTGCTTTTTTTGCTTTGCTTTATGTAAGGCTTTATAAGCAAAAAATTCTGCATTTTCATAATCTCCAGTTTCAAACAGATATTCCGCCCTCATTAGATAGTTTGCACCTGTTGCACCTCCATTTGATATGTGGATAAAATATTTTACTTCTTTCTCAAAGCATCCTACTATTTCTTTTAATTCACCTTTTTTTCTATGAAATAAACATAAAAAATGTGGCGATCCAAAGGTAGCTGCAATTTTATCATTTGCAATTTTTGAAGTTCCCCCATTAAAAAGTTCATATGCTTTTTTATGATATTGTGTCATAGTCTTCACATCTTTAAACATCAAAATGCTTTCTACAAATGCAATTTCTCCCATTATTTGATTTCTATCTTTAAGAGTTTCATCCTCTTCATAAATAACTTTTGCTTCGTATAAAAGTTTCTTACCAATAAGAGGATTCCCGTAAAGTATATAAAAGAATATATATGTCAAATAAGCTATAGGTCTACTTATTTTTTCATCCATACTCAGTTCATCAAACACTGCATTAATAATTCTTTGTCGTAAGATAGTAAGATCTATTGTATTATTTCTTTCCATTAAATCAAGTATACGATGATAATTCTGCGCTTTAAAATAATACTCTATTGCATTCATATCTTCAAAGTTGTTAGAATACCAATCTCCACATGCATTGTTTATCTTATTAAAATCTATATTTGATGATAAAGACTCCTCTTTCAAAACACTTCTTAAAATAGAATGTAATCTATATATCTTTGAGTTATTATCATACTTTATAAAACAGTTATTGGATAATAAATGTTTTATTATATAGTTAGATTTTTTATCTCCAGTAATATACTCGGCTTGTTCGATGGTAAACTTCTCAACTGGCGCAAGTTTTAAAAGAATTTGTTTTGTTGTTTCATCAAATTTATTATATACAGCTGTTTTAATAAGTTCCGTTGCCTTGGGTATATTATGAAAGGTATTTTTATTATAATACTGAAATAATGCAAGATAAGTAGCCGAGGTCCATCCTCCCGTATATTCATATACTTCCTCTTTTTCTTCTTCGCTCAATTTGATTCCATTTATTTCAAAAAAGTCCATAGTTTCATCCAAAGTAAATGCCATCTCATCTTGCCACATCACCATACACTTTCCCTTTAATTGAAGCTCTATATATTCATCTGATGGTCTGTTACGACTTATTATAACAATATGTAAATTAGGTATTTCTTCTAATCCTATAGCTTTTATTAAATAATTGATACAGACAGTTTTTTTATCATCCCAATCGTCAATGACCATAACTGTTTTTCTCTCTATTTCGCTACTAATTATCTCTATTATTTCATGAACATCCATATTATTTTTAGGAAAACCATAAGCGCTAAGTTTTTCTCCAAGTTTAAAATCAGTCGTTTTTATTAGTTTGCAAAACTTGTGCCACATCCAAACATCATCATTTTCTTCATTTGATATATCAAACCAAATAGTTTCTATTTCTTTATTTTTTTCTAAGAAGTTCTTAACTGAAGTGGTTTTTCCATATCCCATAGATGCTGATATGAGAAATATAGGTACCTCAAAAATTTGAGATAAAAATTCATTTATACGCTTTCTATGCAATATTTTAGGTCTAAAAATCTGATTTATCATAAATATTTCCACCTTTATCTCATATAAATCATTATGTATTATAATTTTTTTGTTTCACACATATATGTAAATACTTTTTATAAAAAATATTCAGCTCTCATTGTTGGTCTATAAACTTTAATTATAATTCCTCACTAATTGATTATTACATTATATATAAATATAGTATCATGCTTAAAATTTAACTTCAAGCTTCGTAATATAGCCTTCATTTACTATTTAATTATATTTACACTCAAATCAATTCTTGATTGGTAGTTAGAATAAATGAAGTCACATCCATTGCTTATCAAAATCTTATATCGAAAGCAATCTAGAATGTGACTTCATCCATTTTATATATCTTTAATTATTTAATAACTCTTTTTACTATAGTAATATAACTTTGCTCAAAAGCTCATTATTTCTCTTTATAAACTCATCCATTTCATTTGCATCTAATTCTTTATTAGCAATCTTAGCTAAATCTAAAATATGTTCGCAAATAAATTTAACTTCGTCTTTTTTAGCATCATCTTTAGAAACTTCTACAAGTTTTTTAATGATAGCATTTTTATTATTTACAACTAAAGTCTTTTCTTCATCAAACATACCCGGGAAGTTCATTCCTGATTTTGCATACATTTTACTCATTTGAGCCATTCTTCTTGATTCTTCTGAAACTATAATAAGAGCTGAAGTATTTTCATTTTTTAATCCTTCAACTGATAATTTAGCAACTTTTTCTCCTAGAGCATTTTTAAACACATCTTCAATTTCTTTATTTAATGCTTTTTGAGTTTCATCATTTTCATCAGTCTTACTTCCTAATGTATCTGAAATATCAGAATCAATTCTATTAAATTTCACTCCTGTTTCATGCATTTCTAAGAATGAAATAAAATGATCGTCTATTGTGCAATCAAATATTACCGCATCTAGCTCATATTCTTTAAACATCTTAATATATTGAGATTGTTGTTTTTCATCATTCGAATAAAACACCTTATTTTCATGTTTTTCTTTATTAGCTTCAAGATAATCTTTTAATGTTACAAATTCTCCTTTCAAGTTTTTAAATAATATTATATCCTTAATCTTTTCATAGAATTTTTCATCTCTTAAGCAACCATACTTAATGAATATTTGTATATCTGGCCAGAATTTATTAAATTCTTCTCTACTATTTTTAAATAAGTCAACTAACTTATCTGCAACCTTCTTAATTATGTGATTAGAAATCTTCGAAACTTCCTTATCATTTTGAAGGAAACTTCTTGATACGTTTAAAGGAAGATCTGGACAATCTATAGTACCCTTTAATAATAGTAAGAATTCTGGAATTACTTCCTTAATATTATCTGCAACGAATACTTGATTATTGAATAGTTTCACTTGTCCTTCTGTTGCTTCAAATTCATGTGTTAATTTAGGGAAATATAATATTCCTTTTAAGTTAAATGGATAATCTACATTTAAATGAATCCAAAATAAAGGTTCATTAAAATCATTAAATACTTTTCTATAAAAATCCTTATATTCTTCGTCTGTGCAATCTTTTGGTGCTTTAACCCATAAAGGTTTTGTATCGTTTAAAGATTTTGGAGCTTCTAGTTCTATTAATTCTTGATATTCAGTTCCATCTTCATTTTTCTTTGTTTCATATTTAGGCTCTTCTTTTGGTTTATTTTCATCTTCTAGATATATTTCTGTAGGTAAGAATGAACAATATTTCTTTATTATTTCTCTAACCTTATATTCTTCTAAAAACTCTACACTTTCATCATTAATATATAATGTTACAGTTGTACCTCTAGTAGTTCTTTCTTCTGAAAGAGCCATTTCATATTCAGTACCACCTTCATCACAAATCCATTTTATTGGTTCAGCTTCATCTTTATATGATAATGTATCTATTTGAACTTTATCAGAAACCATGAATGTTGAATAAAACCCAAGTCCAAAGTGACCTATTATATCCTTACCTTCATCCATCTTATCTTTATATTTCTCTACAAAATCTGTTGCGCCTGAAAAAGCAACTTGAGTAATATACTTTTTAACTTCTTCTTCAGTCATTCCAATACCATTGTCTATAAACTTAAGAGTCTTCTTTTCTTTATTTACAGATACTACAACCTTATATTGTTCATCTTCCATTGCAATAGCTTCTCCATATGAAGCTAATCTTTGAAATTTACTAATTGCATCGCATGCATTACTTATAACTTCTCTTATAAATATGTCTTTATCAGAGTATAGCCACTTCTTAATAATAGGAAATATGTTCTCTGTATCAATTGAAATATTACCATTTTCTTTTATCATTTTATAACCACTCCTCTATTTTTTTTACTAGAGAATATTTTAGCCTAAAGAATATTTATTGTCAAATCTTTCATATTTCTTCTATAATCCTCACTACCCATTTACACAAATCAACAGAAGCTTTTTTAGCTGTTTCTACAACTCTTTCATGGGAATGTTTCACCTTTTGTATTCCTGTAGCCATATTAGTAATACATGCAATTCCTAGCACATCCATTCCTAAATAATTAGCTACTATTGTTTCTGGTACAGTTGACATACCAACTGCATCAGCCCCATGTCTTCCAATCATTACAATTTCAGCAGCTGTTTCATAATATGGACCCATAAATCCTGCATAAACACCTTCACCATATTTTATATCTAGCTCATCGGCAATTTTTTTAGCTTTGTTGATAATTTCTATCTTGTATGGTTCTGACATGTCAGGAAATCTTGTCCCTAATCTTTCATCATTTATACCAATTAAAGGATTATCTCCAAATAAATTTATAAAATCATTAATAATCATTAATGTTCCTGGCTCAAAGCTTTTATTAATTCCACCGCAAGCATTAGTTACAATAATTTTTTCAATACCTAATTTTTTCATTACATAATATTACCTCCAATTTTTAAAGTTTAAAATTTAAGTTTAATTTTATATACAAAAAAAGAGTTATAATAAAATATTATAACTCTTGAAATAAACAAAAACTATCTTCTGTTATTTTGTTGCTTTCTAGCTCTTCTACAATCAGGACATCTTACTGGTTCGTTTTCAAATCCTTTTTCTTTGTAGAATTCTTGTTCTCCAGTTGTGAATACAAATTCATTTCCACAATCTTTACATACTAAAGTTTTATCTTCCATTATTAAATTCCTCCTCTTAAATTAAAGATTAATTTCGATCCATATAATTCTCTAAAAGGAGAAATGTACTTATCTATTAAAAACCTTTGTTATTATACTTTTATTATAACACGTTCAGAATAAATTGCAAGTCTTTTTGATACTTTTAAATCATTTTTTATTCATTTATGAAAATAATTTAATTCTATA
The DNA here is from genome assembly GCA_021837545.1 of Bacillota bacterium. The sequence continues at coordinate 7,482 of JAKBFR010000109.1, forward strand.
CTATTTTTTTGATGCCTTATACCATTATGTCAATGCACCCTCAAAAGGCATAATATCAATAAATCACACATCATTATAGTTTCTAAAAAAAATATTATAATCAAAAAAGAGTTATAATATAATATATATTATAACTCTTGAAATAAACAAAAACTATCTTCTGTTATTTTGTTGTTTTCTAGCTCTTCTACAATCAGGACATCTTACTGGTTCGTTTTCAAATCCTTTTTCTTTGTAGAATTCTTGTTCTCCAGTTGTGAATACAAATTCATTTCCGCAATCTTTACATACTAAAGTTTTATCTTCCATTATTAAATTCCTCCTCTTAAATTAAAGATTAATTTCGATCCATATAATTCTCTAAAAGGAGAAATGTACTTATCTATTAAAAACCTTTGTTATTA
>JAKBFR010000110.1 GCA_021837545.1 Bacillota bacterium
AATTTCTAATAGCAGAAGTTGTACCCAAAAGCTAGCCTCAAAGGCAAGCTTTGAACAAGCATTTTGGAACAACTTCTACTAAAGAAATATCTACAGCTAAATCCTCAATGTAACGTTCCACAAAAGCATGACCTTCATTTCTAGTTGGGTATATTTCCATAGTATAAGTACAATTGTAGGCGTGTATATCTACATAAGTGTGGATTATATAAAAATAATTGATAAGAGAGTTATACTTAATATTAATAGAGGATAAGAAATTATGTTATTAAAAAACAAGTTTGTATTGTCACAGATATTCATAGGCAGGTAATTTAGTCATGGAATTGGTGTGTAAAGGTAGAAATTAATTAGCTAATAATTTGAATTTTGATACAAATACTTCTATAATACTATAGTATATTCATATTATAATAGTTGTTAACGTGAACAATATATTTTACTATATAATGAATTTATGAACAGTAAATAACAAAGGAGATGTCATAGAATGTTAATACGGAAAAATATTTTAAAGTTAGCAGTACCGATAATGATAGAGCAAACTTTTGTTATGCTACTTGGAGTATGTAATACTATGATGGCAGGGCATATTGGAGAAGAAGCAGTTTCAGCAATTGGAATGGTTGATTCAATAAACATGCTGTTTATATCTTTTTTTGCAGCCTTGTCAGTTGGAGCGACTGTAGTAGTTGCTCAACAAATTGGACAAGAGCAAATTAAAAAGGTTAATGAAACTGCAAAACAAGCCTTAATATCAGGAATTATATTGTCAGGAATAATAACATTGTTCTTATGGATTTTTCGTGTACCTATAATAAATTTTCTTTATGGTTCAGCAGAAGAGTTGATTAAATCAAATGCTAAATTATATATGGAATTTACTTTATTTACATATCCATTTATTGCTGTAGAGCAAATTGCCAATGGTATACTTCGGGGATGTGGCGATACTAAAACCCCAATGTATATTACAATGTTTATGAATATGATCAATATTATTTTAGGATACATATTAATATATGGAATTCAAGCTCTTAATGTGCCGTCGATTGGAATAATGGGAGCGGCTCTATCAATAGCCATAGCAAGAATAATTGGTACTATGATTATAATGATAGTTTTATTTAGGGGAAGTAAAATTATAAAAATGAGAAAGTTATTTCCATTTAAATTTGATATTGACGTACAAAGAAGTATATTTAACATAGGAATACCAGCAGGTATAGAACAAGTAATTTTTAATGCAGGAAAGTTAATAGTACAAGTATTCATAGTGACAATGGGAACAACTTCAATTGCAGCTAATGCTATTGGAATGTCAATAGCGCAGATAATTAATGTTCTAGGAACTGCACTTTGCTTAGCTGCAACTACTATAGTTGGTCAGAATATTGGTAGAAATGATGTTAAAGGCGCAAAAAGTGAATTAATTTACTTAGTTAAGTTTGCTACTATTTGTTTAGTATCTTTAGGACTTTTATTTGTACCAATTTCAGAATGGCTGGCAAGTCTTTATACATCTGCTCCAGAAGTAATAAAACTTACAGCAATGTTAATTAAAAGCAACAGTCTAGCATGGTTAGCGTGGCCAATTTCATTTATACTCTCGGCAGGACTTAAAGGAGCCGGTGACACTAGATATACTATGATGACCGCTTTTATAGGTATGTGGATTTTTAGAATATGTTTTGGCTATATATTGGGAGTTGTATGTGGATTTGGAATTCTTGGAATATGGATTGGAATGTATATGGATTGGGTTATTCGTGGAATAATGTATTTAATTAGATTAAGAGGGACTAAGTGGCTTAAACATAGGCTTATAAATTGAATAAATATTGTGCTATGCATAATAATATAATAAGAAGGAATATTTTTATGAATTATTGAAAATATTCCTTTTTGAATTAAGTAAACTAAAAATGTAATTGTTTATATTTCAATTTTTACCAAAATAAGATATAATAATACTGTGCTTAATGAAATATTTAAATAAATAAAAAAATATGACATTAAATAATTTATTTAAATCAACAAATAAATGTAATAAAACAAGAAGGGAACGATCAAAATGATTAAGAGAAATGTAAACATTATCGTTATTGCAGTAATAATTATAGCTAGTTCTTTAATACCTGCATTTTTAGAAAAGTCTGTTATAACTACAGGAATAATAGCATTGATATCAGCCATAATTGCAGCAATATATCTAATAATAGTTGGAAAGTATGATGATGTAAAAATTGAAAATGAAGGAATGCATGAAGAAATTAGAGATACAACAGTAATTCCAATAATAAAGGAAGAAGCTTCTATACATATAGATAATGTTGTTGATAATAAGAAAAAACATGAAATGCGAGAATTGGCATTATTTCAAGAAGAAACTGTACAAGCTTTAAATAATACTATAAGTGAAATGGTTTGTAGTGTTAATGAAATAAGTAATAATCTTAAAGAATTAACTAACACATCTGAATCAGCAAACGATGATACTATAAAACTTGCAGAATCACTAGCTAAGACAATGTATTTTACAAGTGTAGGTACTGAAAATATGGAAAATATGGATACATCAATGGAAAAAATATATCGGGCTAATAAATTATTGGACGATTCTGTACAAGTCGCAAATAATTCTACAAAGGAAGCAATAGATATTATTCAACTTATAGGAAATATAGCAAATCAAACTAATTTATTAGCTTTAAATGCCGCTATAGAAGCCGCAAGGGCAGGGGAAGCAGGACGAGGATTTTCAGTAGTTGCAGCAGAAATTAGAAAATTAGCCGATGATGTTAAAACTGCAGTTAATAGTGTTTATAGTATAATAAATGATATAACACTTGCAATAAATAAAACAACTGAAAATGCAAGAGAAGGTGGAGAACTTATACAAGAAAGTATAAATACAGTAAAGATAGCAGAAGAGACTTTTAAACAAATAGTAGAAGAGATAAATCAGATTGATACTCATGCAAATTCTGTATCAGAATTAAATGGTAGATGTGAAACTATTAAAACTACAGTATTTGAAATGTCAGGATCACAAGCTAAATCAATTGATACTTTATTAGAAACTGCAAGAAAATTAAATGAAACAACAAAGTCAATAAAAAATAAAATATAAAAAAATTGTCATAATTAGATTGTGAGATGTATAAAATAACTATGAAAAAAAAGGGGGGATAGAATTTATGAATAAAGGTAAAAAAACTAAATTAATAGGTACTGGTACGATATTTGGAACTATAGCAATTTTAGCCAGTGCCCTAGCTATAACGAAAAGGATTAGAATTAATAAAATACAGAAGCTTTTAAAAAATGAAAAGTATTCTACGGGTAATACTAGAAAGTTTGGAACATTGTATTTAGATAATGAAAAACAAAAGAGACCAGAAGATTTTTTTGAATTTAAAGATGTTCCAGTATATTCAGGACAAAAAATAGAAATAAGGGATACAAATAAAAGTGACGAAAATAAATTATCATGGATAGAAATAAATGATAATGATAAGAGACTTTTAGTTTGTGATAGAAACATCTTAAAGGAAGTATCTTGGAATGAATTAAATGAACAAAATTTAATTTTTGGCAAAGTAGTAATAATAGAGAGTAAAAAGTATATTTTAAGACTTTTAACTGGATATGCTGAAAAGAAAAATAATAAATATAGTGAATGGGATAGATATATAGTAAATGTAGATAATATTGTAGGTCTTCCTCAACATACTGAGTACCATATAGATAATATATCTGAGGAAGATAGTGAAAATGAGATAAATGAAGATAACAAGAATTTGTGGCATTGGTTTAATTTCGCTAGTCTTACGCAAAGTGAGTATTTAAAAAATCAAAAATTCTGCATAATAAGGGGATCACAGTCTAATAAGTTAGATAAGGGCTTGAAATATGAAACAGTAGGATATAGACCAGTTTTAGAAGTTATTGAATAAATAAACTAGTATTTTAAATTATTATTTTTAAAATGTACCAAAAGGCATATAAACGCTTGACTAAGTGCTTATATGCCTTTTGCTATATCCTTGATAGAAAGATAAACATATGGAACCACCCAAAATAGCATGAATAATATAAAATAAGCAAATAGTATAAAAAGAAGAGGAAAATATGATTTCTCTTAAAAAAATAAAAAAAAATTTATAGTTAATAGTACAATGGAAAAAATTAATCAATTATAAAATATATAGAAACAAAACCTATAATAACATTAACAGAACAACTAAAATTAGATTAAATATGAGTAAAAGATTGAATTATTAATAATTTATGAATTATTAAAAGTATTTTTTACAAGAATAGATAATTGCAGTATAATTTATGTTATAGAAAAATTAAATTTAGAAATAACTTATAAAATATATTTTTAAATCTAAAAGTTAAAGGTATTATTTTGATGGATTTAGAATTTGTAATAGTTGCTTCAAAGTTTAAATTAATAAGGATGTGAGACATAGCTATGATGTTCAATAAACTTTTTGAAATAGATAAAGTAAGTGATTCAATTGGGAATATTAATTTTAGGGAAGCTGTTAGAGGAATTATAATAAAGAATAACAAAATTCTAATGGTACATTCTAAAAATAAAGATTACAAATTCCCTGGTGGGGGAATAAAAAAATATGAGGGACGAATAGAGGCATTAAAAAGAGAAATAGAAGAAGAAACAGGCTATGTTTGTAACGAGGTAAATAATCAAGTTGGAATTGTAACTGAAAGAAGTAAAGATAGGTATTTTAACGATTGTGTTTTTAAGATGATATCATATTATTATATTGCCGAGGTAACTAATATAAGAAAATCTCAAAAACTAGATCCGTATGAAGCAAAGTTAGAATTTAAACCTGAATGGGTTAATATAGACGATGCAATAAAGAACAATGAGAACATAATAGATATAGGAACTGAACCTATTGCAAATTGGATTTTTAGAGAAACTTATGTATTAAAGGAAATTCAAAATTATATAAAAGAAAGATAAGTTCAGAGTATGATGAAAGACTAGTAAGTATGCTCATTAATCTTTTTTATATATAATTGAACTCCATTGGTGGAGTTCTTTTGTTATATAGTGAGAAGAAATAACTGATTACGATACTTACAAGTTACATATGTTTCGACAGTTATATTGAAGATTTCTAAGAGAAAATTCTGTATTATTAAAAAAATATTATGGTATAATAAGAATAATGAACATATATGGTAATAATTTGGAGAACTTTAACAGAATGAATTTAAATAATTGTTTCGAAAGGAAGGTGAACAGCTAATTTGAAAATTAAATAAACCTAATTTAAAGGTATATATATTAAAGATTTAGATAAAGAAAGAAGGTATTTACTGATGAAGAAATTTATTAAAAATCTAATCTTAGGATTAATAGTAATATTAGCAATAGGTGGACAACCTGCATTTGCTGTAGATTATGATTTAAACACATCTGTATATAACCACTTAGAAAATTGGGATACAGAATTTGAAATTGATTACTATAACTCTGATGTTTTAGATGTAATAAAAGATATTGCTCAAAAAGATGATTATTTAACTAGATCATTAAAGAGATTAGAATATGAAAGAGAGGGAAATAGGGCAACCGTAAAAGTTACTTATTTAACAACTAAAGAACAAGAAGACTATATAAATAAAGAGTTAACAACAATAGTAAATTCTATAATTACAAACAATATGAGTGATTATGATAAAATCAAAACAATAAATAAGTATATAGTTGATAGATATGAATATGATGATAGTTTGCTATCTAATAATGTATACTCTGCATTAACAACAGGAAAGACTACATGTCAAGGTTATGCAATGACTGCTTATAAGATGCTTAATTTAGCAGGAATAGAAAATAAAATTATCATTGGTGATTTAGATGGAGTTGCACATGGATGGAATTTAGTTAAACTTGATGATAAGTGGTATCATTTGGATACTACAAATGATGATGTTGCCAATAATAAATATTTTCTTAAAAACGATAAAGCTTTAAGAAGTGATGGATTTACTTGGGATGCTAATAATTATCCGATATGTGATGAAAATTATGATGTAACATCAAAGAGCAGTACAACAATATTAAATAATAGTACACAAAATGTAATCCAAAACAATTATGGACAACCTTCAATAGGTTATAAATCTAATGTTGATGGCAAATGGTACCTTAGTAATGATTCATGGTATTTCTTAAAGAATGCAGGCATTTATGCTGCAGGTTGGAATATAATTGATAATAAGTGGTATTGCTTAGGAAATAATGGTGTAATGCAAACAGGTTGGATATATTATAATGGGAAATGGTATTACTGCTATCCAGTTAGCGGAGATATGGCAACTAACACTATTATTGGTGGTTATAGAGTTGATTCAAGCGGGGCATGGATATCATAAAGTGAAGTTTTTCAGGTGAAGTATTAATCTTTCACCTGAATTTACTTAAAATAGCTATTTAATACAAGAGGTTACTTTATTATTTGAACAAACTTTTTTTTACCTAGCTTAATTATATCGCCACTTGAAATGGTTGTATTATCAAAATCAGTTACTTTATTCTTATTTATTTGAATTCCGCCTTGATTTACAAGCCTTCTAAATTCATTAGAAGATGCTACAAAATTATTTTTTACAAGGAAGGCTGCTATTTCCTTTAACATATTACAATCTGAAGGTATAGTTATTTGAGGAACTACATCAGGTAGATTACCTTGCTTAAATACGTTTTTAAAATATAAAATGGATGATTTAGTTTCTTCTTCTGTGTGATATAATCTTGTGATAATTTCTGCCAATTCCAACTTAACATCTCTGGGATTTTTACCATGATCTAAATCTTTCTTTATTTCATGAATTTTATCTGGATGTTCATCTGTAGCTAGTTCAAAGTATTTTATAATAAGATTATCTGGAACCTCCATGACCTTCTTGAACATTATCTCTGGTTCATCATGCACACCAATATAATTTCCTAAACTTTTACTCATTTTTTCTATTCCATCTAATCCTTCTAATATAGGCATAAATATGGCTATTTGTTGTTCCATTCCGATATTCTTTTGTAGTGTTCTTCCCATAAGAATGTTGAAAGTCTGATCTGTTCCTCCAAGCTCTATATCAGCCTTTAATACAACGGAATCATAGCCTTGCATTAATGGATAAAAAAATTCATGAATTCCAATAGGTGTATTGCTAGTGTAACGATTTTTAAAGTCATCTCTCTCTAACATTCTTGCAACAGTTGTAGTTGCAGCTAACTTGAGTACTTCTTCAAAATTCAGTTTTGATAACCACTCACTATTAAATCTAATTTCAGTTTTGTCTTTATCTAATATCTTGTAAATCTGCTTTTGGTATGTTAAAGCATTTTCTATTACTTGCGCATCAGAAAGAGGCTTCCTAGTTTTAGATTTTCCTGTTGGATCACCAATCTTCCCTGTAAAATCCCCGATTAAGATAATAGCTCTATGACCTAAATCCTGCATCTGTTTAATTTTTCGGAGTACAACAGCATGACCTAAATGAATATCAGGTGCACTTGGATCAAGACCTAATTTAATTATCAAGGGTTTATTTTCATTTTCTGATTTGATGAGTTTTTCTTTTAGCTCATCAATACTGATAATATCAGCTGCACCTTTTTGTATAATTTTGATTTGTTCTTCAATAGTTTTTTTCATCTTTTTTACTCCTTATATTTTTAAAGTTCTAATATAAGCAAATTCTATAAGACTCAATATAATATGCAACAAAAAAACTCTTGCCCTTTATATTTATAAAGGACAAGAGTATATCT
>JAKBFR010000111.1 GCA_021837545.1 Bacillota bacterium
TAGCAAAACCTTCTCTATTAAATAGCTGAGCTAATTCACTTCTTCCCTTGTTTAAATCAAACTTTCCATTTTTCAACACTTTATCAATGGCTTTTCTATAATTTCTTGTAACACCAGCTACATATTCTGGTTTTTTCATTCTTCCTTCAACCTTTAAAGATGTTGTTCCACTTTTTATAATTGAATCTATATCATCAATCAAGCATGTGTCCTTAGGACTTAAAAGATATCCTTTTTTCTCTCCTAAAGTTTCACCGCAAAGAGTATATGGCATTCTGCAAGGTTGAGCACATCTTCCTCTATTTCCGCTTCTTCCACCAATCATAGAACTCATTAAACACTGTCCTGAATAACATACGCATAATGCACCATGTACAAATATTTCTGTCTCAATGCCCAAATCCTTTGAAATATGTTTGATTTCATCTAATGTAAGCTCTCTAGATAGAACAATTCTTTGAAGACCTTTTTCCTTAAAATACAAAGCACCTTCTCCATTATGAATTGTCATTTGAGTTGATGCATGGAGTTCAAAGTTAGGATATACATCACTAATTAAGCTTGTCAATCCAAGGTCTTGAATTATTAGTGCATCTACACCAATTTCATAAAGATAACCTGCATATTTTAAGGCTTCTTTTAATTCATTTTGTTTTAAAACAGTATTTATCGTAACATATACCTTCACGTTATAGCTATGTGCATAATCCACAGCTTTCATCATAGTTTCATTATCAAAATTTGAAGCATAAGCTCTAGCTGAGAACTTATTTCCCCCAAGATATATTGCATCTGCTCCATTATTAATAGCTGCAATTAAACTCTCCATGCTTCCTGCTGGAGATAATAATTCAATTTTATTCATATTTTCCTCCTAAGTTGTAATAACCAAATCTTGTACTTGGTTACTCACCGAACATATATTAGTTAACCTATTTATAGTAAAGATAGCTTCACGCTTTTTCTATCTGTGAAATGATCTTGGTTGCACTTTGTGCCTTTTTTATAAGTGCGTGTTTTTTATCAGTGTGTATTTTTTTATTTCTGCTTAGCTAGCTCACTCATATGAGTAACTTATTTATTATATCACATTAAATCTTAACCAATGTTTTTAAATGAGTCAAGTTTCTACAACTATTATATTTAATTTATTACTTATGAAATGTGTTTCCTTTCATACTTTGATTTATTTGTATTGTTAAAGATTAATTTCTAAATAAAACTAAATTAAAGACTGATAAATATTATTTGATTTTAAACAATATTTATCAGTCTTTAATTTTTAGTGCGTATAAGCATTGGATCAATCGTTTTTTATTATACTTCTGGTTTTAAAACATACAAGAAACTTACAAACCGCCAAAGCATATGCATTACTATTTTTTCATTCAATGAAACTTCTCTAAAATAATTCCACTTATTATAGATACATAAATTCTAAACTACACTTGCACTTTGAATGTATATTCCAAACTAGAAATAAGGGGCATGCTTTTGTGGAATGTTACATTAGAAGATTTTTATGGCTGTGCTTCTTAGATTATAAGTTGTTCTAAATGTGCTTGTTCAAAAAGTGAGAATCGAAAATTGAAGGTCCAAATTTATATTTGGCCTCATGAACTTTCCCCTTCTGGGCATTTTACATTTCGTTTTTCAAACTTTCTCTGTGAGCGCTTGCCTTTGAAGCAAGCATTTTGGGCACAACTTGTAATCTTAGATGCACCCATCAAAATCTTCAGTAACTAGAACAAACGCATGCCCACTTATTTCGGTGGCTCATCTACATAAGTGTAGTTTTAATCTTAAGTTTCTATATCAAGGATTTATCTTCTCTTTACAACCGGTCCTACTTGCTCTTTTTTTATTTTTGCAACTTCTATTTCCGTATCTATTATCTTAGCTTGCAATTGAAATACTTTATGTTGAAAAGTTCTAGATTCTTGATTAAGTTTATTATTTTCACTAGTTATTTCTTCTTTTTCTTTAACTAATAATGAAATTTTTTCTTCTAACTCATCTATAGACTCTTTACTAATATCTAAATTTTCTTCTAAGTTTATTAATGTGTTATTTTTCTCTTTTAATGATTCCTTTAATTGTAGTAAATCTTTATTTTTATTTTCTAATTCTTCATTAATAGATTTTAAATCTTTTTCCTTAGCTTCTATTTGTCTTTTTAAATTTAAGAAAATACCTTCTTTATCTTCTAATTCCTTTTCTAATCTAACTACAGCTCTTTCTTTACTTCCCAATTCTTCCTTAGTTCTTCTTAAATCATATTCTGTAGTTTCTAAATTTTTGCTTAGTCCTTCAATTTCTTTATTTTTAAGATTAATTTGTTCTTCACTTCCTTCATGAGCTTCCTTAGCTTCATACTTTAATCTTTCATTATTACTTCTTGTAATCTCTATTTCTTCTTCTAAAACATCTTTTTCTCTATCACATTTTTCTATTTGCTTTGATAATTCTTCATTATCAGCTCTCATATTATTAATTTCATTATCTAAGATATTTTGATCTGTCTTTAACTTAATAACTTCACCCTTTAAAGTTTCTTTTTCTAAATCACATTGTTCTATTTCCTTTGATAATTGATCATTAATATCTTTAATATTATTAATTTCATTATTTAAGATATCTTGATTTATTCTTAACTTATCAACTTCCACTTCTAAATTTTCTTTTTCATCATTTAGTAAATTAATTTGATTTATGCAGTTCTCATTTTCTTTATTTAACTTACTTAATTTTTCTTTACATTCTGTAATTTCTTTATCTGATTCTTCAAACAAATCATTTAATTGCTTATTAAGGTCAGCCTTTTCCATATTGTTTTCTTCTACTTTCCTAGTTAACTTACTAACATTTTCTTTTTCAACGTTTAAATTATTATTTAACTCTTGTTCATTTGTTATTAATTCTTTAATTTTAATATTTAGCTCTTCTTCTATAAATAATAGTTCTTCAATTTTATTATTTAATTCTTGTTTTTCCTTATTTAAGTTAATTTCGATTCTATTATTTTTATTTATTTGCTCTTCTAGATTTTCCTTACATTCAACAAGTTCTTTATTACACTCAGAATATAATTTGTTTAATTTTCCCAAATCTATCTTGCATAACTCATATTCTTTATTAATATCTTCTTTATTACTAATTTCAGCTTTTAAACTTATTTTTACTTTTTCTAATTCTGCGTAAGCATTTAAATAATCAGCTTCAAAAGATACATTCTTTTCTTTTAACAATAAACTTTCATTAACGAAGTTTATTTTATCTTCATTTAGATTTTTAATTTCTGTGTTTAATTCTAAATTTTTAGTATTTATTTCAGCTAATTCTATATTAATATTATCTTTTTCTTTATTAAGATTATTTATTTCACTTTTAAAAGTGTTTATTTCTTCATTAGCTTGTTGAAGTTGCTTATTTAATCTATGTTCTTTATTTTTATCTTCATCTACTTTTTTATAAAGAGTCTTATTTTTATCCTTTAATTCAATACTTTCTTTATTTAAAGTTTCATTAATATTCTTATTTCTCTTGACTTCATCAGTCATTAATTTATTTTCTATTTTTAGTTTCTCATTTTCTGACTTAAGCTGATTCATTTGATTATTCAATGAATTAAAAGTACCTTCTACATTTTCATATTTTCTATTTAATTCTCTTTCTCTTTTTCCAAAGGTATCCCTAACATTCACTTTTTCTTGAATGGTATTTTCTAGTTGTAGCTTAATTTCCTCTAATTTTTGCTTTAATAAAGCATTTTCATCATCAATATCCTTCATAGCTTTAATAGTCTTGTCTAATTCTAAATCACATTCATAAAGTTCATCAGCAATATTTACAGCTGCTAAGACAGTTGCTGCAGTTGTGCTAAGATTATCTTTTTTAGAAATAATTTCTTTAATCCTTCCATCAACATAATTTGCCACCCCAAGCAAATATTTTTCATCTTTTTCTCCTGTTAGGTTATAATTCATGCCATTTATATTAATTGTTACTTTAATCATAATAATAACACCTCTTAAAATTCTTTAATTACCTCTAATTATATGGCATATTGACTAATAAAACAATTATGTAACGTTAGGCATCTGAAAAAAAATCATAGTCTATTATATTAGTTATTTTCTTTCAATTTCTAAATCTCAATTTTGTTTTAGTTATTAAAAATATTTTCGTAGTTTTTGATTTTTGTGCTATACTTATTTAGATTATTTTGTGTTTAATATTATATAAATAATATTTTAAAAGTTACTATTTTATTGTTAACAAAAAATTTATCCATTCTTAAAAAGTAGCATAAAATTAAAGTGTTTTCTCTTTAATGATTAGCATTACTCTATTTTGTTAATTATTCTTAATATATAATTAGAATTAGGCGGTGAGTACAATAAATATTAAATCTATTTTAAGCATATTATCATCAAAAATTACTGCATTTCTTGCAAAACATATTGTAAAAGGTGGAAGTAATTTTCCTGGTAAAATAGCTTTGAAAATTGATAAGTCGATTTTAAAAACAGTGAGCAAAGGATATAAAGTAATTTTAGTAACAGGAACCAATGGTAAAACCACAACTACTAGCATGCTTTATAATATATTAAAAGAAAATAAATTTGATGTTATTACCAATAATACTGGTGCTAATTTATATCCTGGAATTGTAGCTTGTTTTATTGCAAATTATTCTTTCTTTAAAAAGAAAGAAAATACTTATGCTGTAATCGAAGTTGATGAAGCTAATGTTAAATTTATTACAGAACATTTAACTCCAGAAATAATAACTGTAACTAACTTATTCAGAGATCAATTAGACAGATACGGAGAAGTTTATACAACTTTAGTAAAAATATTGGAAGGTATATCTAAAGTTCCAAATTCTAAGTTGGTTTTTAATGGTGATGAATCTTTACTTGGAAAATTAGATATTAAAAATCCAATTGTTTATTACGGCTTTAATATACCAATTAAAGGAAATACTTCTTTAGATATTAATGCCGATGCAAAGTTTTGTAAATTTTGTAAATCACCTTATTCTTATAACTTAGTTACTTATAATCATTTAGGAGATTTTTATTGTCCTGAATGCGGTTATAAACGTTCTGATCTTAATTATGCTGTGAATAAAATTTTTGATTTAACCTCTGATAATTCTTCTGTTTTGATTAATGATACTGAAGTTTTCATAAGTCAATCAGGTGCTTATAATATTTATAACGCTTTGTGTGCTTTTGCTATTTCAAAAGAACTAGGCATAGAAGATTCAGTAATTAAATCCTCTCTTCAAAATCAAAGTTCAAGTTTTGGTAGACAAGAGCAAATAACTATAGATGATAAAGATATCCAAATTATATTAGTTAAAAATCCTGCTGGATATAACCAAGCATTAGACACTCTTGCTCTTAATCAAAATGAATTTTCAGCAGTATTTATGTTAAATGATAATTATGCTGATGGTCGTGATGTTTCTTGGATATGGGATGTAGATTTTGAAAAAATATCTACATTAAAGATAGAAGATGTTTTTGTGTCAGGAATTAGAATGTATGATATGGCAGTAAGATTAAAAATTGCTGGTTTAAATGTTGATAAGTTTATTTTGGAAGAGGATTATGGAAATCTAACAGATAAGATTAAAGGTTCAGTTTCTAAAAAAATATATATCCTTGCAACTTATACTGCAATGATTAATTATAGAAAATATCTTCATTCAAAAGGTTATATCAATAAATTATGGTAATGCAAGGAGGATTAAGTCATGGAACTAACTATTTGTCACTTATATCCCGATTTATTAAATGTATATGGTGATGTAGGTAATGTACTTATTTTAAAGCATAGAGCAACACTTAGAGATATCGATGTAAATATAATCAATTGTTCTTTAGGTGAAACTATAGATAAAGAAAATGTGGACATTATTTTCTTTGGTGGTGGTCAAGATTATGAACAATCTATAGTTTCAAATGATTTAAATGAACTAAAAAAAGAAGGTTTAACAAGCTATATCGAAGATGAAAAAGTTCTTCTTGCCATATGTGGTGGATATCAATTATTAGGTAAATATTATACTGCCCCAAATGGTGAAAAAATAGAAGGCCTTGGCATTTTAGATGTATATACTGAAGGCGGAGATACTAGATTCATTGGGAATACCGAAATCTTCAATGAAACTTTCAATGAAACTTATGTAGGTTTTGAAAATCATTCAGGAAGAACGTACATAAATAATCACACTCCACTCGGAAAATGCATTCATGGATATGGTAACAATGGAGAAGATGGATTTGAAGGATGTATATATAAAAATACCTTTGGATCATACTTTCACGGTTCTTTTCTCTCTAAAAACCCTGAGTTTGCAGATAGGCTTTTAACTTTAGCACTACAAAAGAAATATGGTAATGAAATACAATTAACTTCATTAAATGATGAATTTGAACTAACTGCAAAAAAATCTATGATTGAAAGATTTAAATAATTAGGATTATCGAATAATTCTTTTCCATATATTGTATGGAATTTTCAGCTTTACATTCATTGTTATAGCATTACATAAATGTTATACTAATAATGTTTTAATATAATTACGGCATGTACAGAAAAATTAGTTATTTTTTCATATGCCTAAATAGAAGTGGAGAGATTTGACTTGAAGAAAAATTTAATATTAAAAGCACTTGCATTGACCCTTTCTCTGTCTTTATTTAGTCCATTAATTACAGCAAGCTATGCAGCAAATTCTACTACTAAAACTGAGACTGCAACTCAAGGCTTACCTGAAATTACTGCTGAAGCAGCTTTAACAATGGATTTAGAAACTGGAGAAATAATATATTGTAAAGATGCTGATAGCAAAAGATACCCAGCTAGTACAACTAAGCTTTTAACAGGTTTATTATTATCTGAAAATAAGCAACCGACTGAAGATCTTGAATATACTAAATCAGCTAAGGAACAACCTGAATATTCTTTAAATCTAAATTATATGCATAATACTATGAAGCCTGGTGATAAAATAACAGCTGATGATATAATGAAAGGCTTATTACTTTTTTCAGGTAATGATACTGCATATGTAATTGCAGATAATGTTGCAGGTGATTCTAAAGCATTTTCGCAATTAATGAATAAAAGAGCAAAAGAACTTGGAGCTAATAACAGTAACTTTATTACTCCTAATGGATTACACGATCCAAATCATTACACTACAGCATATGATCTTTCATTAATTACAAAGGCAGCTTTTGCAAATACTTGGGAAAGAGAAACTATGGAACTTCAAACAGCTCCTATAAACATAAACAACTCTAGACTAATTCTAGAAAATAGAAATTTAACCCTTGGTAAAAATGGTAATATTGCTGGAAAAACTGGCACAACTAGTGAAGCTGGAGGCTGTTTAGCTACTGTATATGAAAGAGATGGTCGAAAATTAATAGGTATTGTTCTTAAAGATAGGCAAATTGATAATGCAGATATGACAAAATTCAATGACATGGATGCTATTATGGATTATAGTTATGCAGCTCCTAAAGAAATTTATAAATCAAGTGGTGAAAATGTTGGAACTGCACAAGTACAATATAAATCTTTTGTAATATTTGGACCTACAAAAACTATTACAGTACCAATTAAATTAACTCAAGACGTATCTTATTATAAAAATACAATAAACGATGCTGAATCTCAAATAACTTATAATGGGACAGATTCAA
>JAKBFR010000112.1 GCA_021837545.1 Bacillota bacterium
ATAATGATTTTAATTAACCATGTAACATTATTTATAATAGCATAAAACTTTTCAATTGAAAATGATTTTCAATATATTTTAAAATAAATATTGATTTTATAATTTTAACGTTATATTTTTATGGAACTTGTTCTTCATCATCCGTTATCAACTTTTTAATTATAAAAAAAGAGAACATATACCTACTCCATAGAAGGAAGTATATGTTCTCTTTTATTTTTATACAAATAATTAATGTTTTATATTAAATTTAAAGAATTTCTTCTAATGTTTTTCTAATAGCTTTAATAAAATCAAAAGTATTTAGTGTTTGAATATTATCATGTTCTGCTATTAATGCTAAGTCTTTAGTCATAGCACCATCTTCAATTGTTTTGATTGAAGCCTTTTCCAATTTATTTGCAAATTCAACTAGTGCAGTATTATTGTCTAGTTCGCCTCTTTTTCTTAAAGCCCCAGACCATGCAAATATTGTTGCTATTGAATTTGTTGATGTTTCTTCGCCTTTTAAGTGTTTATAGTAATGTTGTTGAACAGTACCATGAGCCGCTTCATATTCATAATTTCCTTCTGGTGAAACTAAAACTGAAGTCATCATTGCAAGCGAACCAAATGCTGTAGCTACCATGTCACTCATTACATCTCCGTCATAGTTTTTACAAGCCCATATCATTCCACCTTCTGATTTAACTACTCTTGCCACAACATCATCAATTAATGTATAGAAGTACTCAATTCCGGCTTCATCAAACTTAGTTTTATATTCGTTATCAAAAATTTCTTGGAATATGTCTTTAAAAGTATGATCATATTTCTTTGAAATTGTATCCTTAGTTGCAAACCATAAATCTTGTTTTGTATCCAGTGCAAAGTTAAAGCAACTTTTAGCAAAGCTTCCTATAGAGTTATTAAGGTTATGCATTCCCATAACAACACCATCTCCAGCAAAATTATGTACTAATTCTCTTTTTTCTTCTCCATTTTCACAAGTAAATACTAACTCACACTTGCCTTTTCCTTCTATTTTCATTTCTACATTTCTATATATATCCCCATAAGCATGTCTTGCTATTGTAATAGGCTTCTTCCATGTTCTAACGTATGGTTTTACTGGTTCTACTGTAATTGGAGCTCTAAATACTGTGCCATCCAAGATTGCTCTTATAGTTCCATTCGGACTTTTCCACATTTCTTTCAAATCATATTCTTTCATTCTTGCGCCATTAGGAGTAATAGTTGCACATTTCACCCCTACTTTGTATTTTTTAATAGCTTCTGCAGAATCTACAGTAACTTTATCATTAGTTTCATTTCTGTATTCTAATCCAAGATCATAATATTCTGTATTTAATTCAATAAATGGATTTAATAATTCCTCTTTTATTGCACCCCAAATGATTCTTGTCATTTCGTCTCCATCCATTTCAACTAATGGAGTCGACATTTTAATTTTTTCCATATTTATTGCCTCCTATATTGCTTATATTTACTTTAATTTTCTCTAAACAATTATACAATATTGCTGACTTTTTATCAATTTCTAACAATTCTAATGTTTTACCAACATATTTGCAAAAAAAATGGAGAACTTCATTTCTGAAGTTCTCCATTCTATTTTTTATCACAGTTTTAGTCATATGAAGGAAAATAATACGTCATTTACTAGTATACTAACTTATTATTTTCTGGAATATGATTTATACTAAATGTTGAATAACATATCTCCATAAGTTGGTAGTGGCCAGAATTCTTCATCAACTATAGTTTCAAGTTTATCAGCATCTTCTCTTAAAGTATTCATTTGTTCGAATACTTCGTATCTGTACATCATTCCTAAATCAAATATATCACCTTGGAAGTTGTCTGCTTTTTCAACTGCTTTTTCAAGAAGTATTACATTTTTATTTAATGAAGCTATCAATGTTGAAACTTCAGTTAATAATTCAGTTTGAACTGATATATCTGCATTTATTCCAGTAGCTTTTATAGTGTTTATTGATTCTGCAACACTTGTAGCAAACTGAATTACAGCAGGTATGATTTGACGTTTTGCCATTTCAATTGTTGTTAATGCTTCTATATTTATAATCTTATTATAGTTTTCAAGAGTAATTTCATAACGAGATGTTGATTCTACTTTAGTTAAAACTCCATGTTTTTCTAATACAGCTTGATTCTTTTCAGAAATCATAGCTTTAGCAGATTCTACAGTAGATTTAATATTTGGAAGTCCTCTTCTTTCAGCTTCAGCAACCCATTCATCTGAATATCCATTTCCATTAAATATTATTCTCTTATGAGATTTAACAATATTAGTTAAGATTGATTGTATTTCAGCATTTAAATCAGAAGCCTTTTCAAGTTTATCTGCAATTTCAGATAAAGTTTCAGCAACTATTGTATTTAAAACGAAATTACAACCAGAAATTGAAGCTGAAGATGGAACCATTCTAAACTCAAACTTATTTCCTGTGAATGCAAATGGAGAAGTTCTGTTTCTGTCAGTTGCATCTTTTGGAAGAGGAGGTAATGTATTTACTCCAATAGTTAACTCACTTGAAGATTTAGAACTTGTAGCTGCACCTTTTTCAATTTGTTCTAATACATCTTCTAATTGATCTCCTAAGAACATAGAAATTATAGCTGGAGGAGCTTCATTAGCACCTAAACGATGATCATTTCCAGCATTAGCAGCTGATACTCTTAATAAATCTGGATATTCATCAACAGCCTTTATTATAGCACAAAGGAATAAAAGGAATTGTTGATTTTCATGTGGAGATTTACCTGGTTCAAGAAGATTCATTCCATCATCAGTACCCAGTGACCAGTTGTTATGCTTACCTGATCCGTTTACTCCAGCAAATGGTTTTTCATGAAGTAAACAATATAAATCGTGTTTTGAAGCAACTTTCTTCATTATTTCCATTGTAAGTTGGTTATGGTCAGTTGATATATTTGTTGTACTAAATATAGGAGCTAATTCATGTTGAGCAGGAGCAACTTCATTATGCTTAGTTTTAGCTAATATTCCAAGTTTCCAAAGTTCTTCATCTAACTCTTTCATGAAATCAGAAACTCTTTTTGTTAATGCTCCGAAGTAATGATCTTCAAGTTCTTGACCTTTTGAAGGTTTTGCTCCAAATAATGTTCTTCCAGTTAATATAAGGTCTTTACGAGCATCATACATTTTTTTATCAATTAAGAAATATTCTTGTTCAGGGCCTACAGTTGTAGTAACTTTTTGAGTAGTAGTATTTCCTAGTGCTCTTAAAACACGTAGAGCTTGCCCAGATATCGCTTCCATTGAACGTAATAATGGAGTTTTCTTATCTAAAGCTTCTCCGTTATAAGAACAGAATGCAGTTGGTATGCATAAAGAATCATCTTTAATAAATGCTGGTGAAGTACAATCCCATGCAGTATATCCTCTAGCTTCAAAAGTAACTCTTAGTCCACCTGAAGGGAAAGAAGATGCATCAGGTTCACCTTTAATTAATTCTTTACCTGAAAATTCTAATAATACGCTCCCGTCTGAAGTCGGGTTTATAAAAGAATCATGTTTTTCAGCAGTAATTCCAGTCATTGGTTGGAACCAGTGAGTAAAGTGAGTAGCACCTTTTTCAACAGCCCAATCTTTCATTGCAGATGCAACAATATCTGCAACCTCTGGTTCAAGAGCAGTTCCTTTTTCAATTGTCTTTTTTAAAGCTTTATAAGTAGCCTTTGGAAGACGTTCTTTCATTACAGAATCATTAAATACATTTGAAGCAAAAATTTCATTGATTTTATTCATTAATAAGATCCCCTTTCAGATATACAATATTATTTAAATTGTTATTAACTAAATACAATAATTAGTAATTTAATAAAATTTTTAGATTATAAATATTACATAATGAATTAAAAACATAGACTGAATTAATAAATAAATTTCCTATTAAATCTACATTTGGAATAAAATGCATATTTAAAAAATAAAAAGCTAAAGAAATATATTAATATTCTCTAGCTCCATTGCTAAAAATTTTATTTAATTAATAAATTAAACCTAATTCTTCTGACTATTACTAAAATATTTCCCATTAAAACTGTCATAGTCTTAAATACGATAGATTAATTATACTATATTGTTAAATATTTTTCAATACTCAAATTGGATTTTGATTGCTCAATTAAAAGTTAATATACAGATTAAGATTATTTCTCTTTATCATCTATATCCTCATACTCGACATCAATAATTTCTCCATTAGTATAATCATCAGTTGACTCTTTATTAATATCTTGATTTCTATAGTTATTCTTAATATCATTTGAATTCTTTTGTTCTTTTTTCACTTTAATAAATGCCATAATTTTTATAATTATATATGCTATTACTCCAATTAATATGAGCCCTGGAAGAATACGTATGAATATTGATCCAACTAAAAATACCATGCAAATTGTTCCAATAATATATATATACTTTTTGATTTGTTCATTCATTACAATCAACCTCTACACCGCTTAGTTTTTAGACATTTAAATAAAAATATCTACCTATATCTATTTAATTTATTTATAATTATACCCTAGAGCTATAAAATTTACAATGTATAACTACAAAACAATAATCCCTTCGGAAAATTTCCAAAGGGATTATTGTTTGAAATGATCTTATTTTCTCAAAAATTTATTAATTGATATTCCTGCTTGTATTCCTTCATTTATAGCAGTTACAACTAATGATTGACCGCGCCTAGCATCACCCGTTGCAAACACTTTAGGAATATTAGTTCTGAAATCTGATTCTCCTGCTTTTATATTAGTTCTTACATCTGATCCTACTCCAAAAGCATCTTTAATATAGCTTTGTGAACCTGTGAATCCCATTGCAAGTAATACAAGTTCAGCCTTATATGTTTTTTCTGATCCTTCAACTGATACTGGTGAAAATCTTCCACTCTCATCTTTTTTCCATTCAACTTTTACAGTATCAACACTTTCAAGATTTCCATCTTTATCTCCATGAAGAGCTGTAACTGTTGTTAAATATTCTCTAGGATCCTTGCCATATAGACTTATAAATTCTTCTTGACCATAATCAACCTTAAGAATTTTAGGCCATTCTGGCCATGGATTGTTTTCACTTCTTTCCTTACCTGGTTCTCCCATTATTTCAAATTGAACTAATGATTTGCAACCATGTCTAAGTGAAGTTCCAACACAATCTGTTCCTGTATCTCCCCCACCAATTACAATTACATTTTTATCTTTTGCAGAAATGTAGTTGTTATCTGAGTGATTTGAATCTAAAAGACTCTTAGTATTAGCTTTTAAGAAATCTACTGCAAAATGAACTCCTTTAACTTCCGATCTACCCTCTACTTGAATATCTCTAGGTTCAGATGCCCCTGTTGCAAGAACTACTGCATCATATTCATTTAGGATTTCATTCGCATCATAGTTATCACCAACATTCGCATTGTTCACAAATCTAATTCCTTCTTCCGCCATTAGATGAACTCTTCTTGAGATAACTTCTTTATCAAGCTTCATGTTAGGAATTCCATACATCAATAATCCACCTGGTCTATCACTTCTTTCAAATACAGTAACTTTATGACCACATTTATTTAACGTATCTGCTGCTGCAAGTCCTGCTGGTCCTGATCCTATTACTGCAACTGTTTTTCCAGTTCTCTTAGCGGGTGGATTTGCCTTAACTGTTTTATTTTCAAAAGCAATATCAATTATTGATCTTTCGTTTTCCTTTATAGTAATCGAAGGACCATTTAATCCTGCTGTACACCCAGCTTCACACGGAGCTGGACATACTCTTCCTGTAAATTCAGGGAATGGATTAGTCTTATTTAATCTTTCATAAGCTAAATCCCATTTTCCTCTATACACTAAATCATTCCATTCAGGAATTAAGTTATGAAGTGGACATCCTGATACCATCCCTGAAAATAATACTCCTGATTGACAAAATGGAACACCACAATCCATACATCTTGCACCCTGAATACATTGATTTTCTTCAGGAAGTCTTTTATGAAACTCTTTATAATCCTTTAGTCTTTCTTTTGGTTCTCTATTTTTTCCTTCTTCTCTATCATACTCTAAAAATCCTGTTGGTTTACCCATATCATATAACCCCCCTATATTCCTTTAATTTCTTGGAAAGTTTTAATTAATGCTTCATCCTCATCACATCCAAGATTCTTATACTTATCAACAGTTTCTAATATCCTCTTATAATCCTTTGGAATTATCTTATGGAATTTAGATTTTTCTGTTTCAAAGTTGCATAATATTTTATTTCCTTTAGGAGAACCTGTAACTTTTACATGTTCTTCAATTAAATTATTTAATTCTTCTTCATCTTCTAAGCTTAATTCTTCTAATAAAACCATTTCTTCATTTAAGTTTATTCTGAAGTTTTCATCTTCTTCATAAAGGTAAGCAATTCCACCACTCATACCTGCAGCAAAGTTAACTCCTGTTTTACCTAAAACAACAACGATGCCACCTGTCATATATTCTAATCCATGAGATCCCACACCTTCAACAACAGCAGTTGCACCTGAATTTCTAACACAGAATCGTTCTCCTGCAATACCATTTATAAATACTTTACCTGAAGTTGCACCGTATAAAGCAACATTTCCAACTACAATGTTATCTTCAGCTACAAATGTTGATTTTTTCGGAGGATATACTATAAGTTTACCACCTGATAATCCCTTACCTAAGTAGTCATTAGCATCTCCTTCAACTTCAAAAGTTAATCCATTTGGAATAAATGATCCAAAACTTTGACCTGCTGATCCATTACACTTAATACTTATAGTATCTTCTGGTAAACCTTCTGATCCATTTGCCTTAGTTATTTCAGATCCAAGAATAGTTCCAAGAGTTCTATCCGTATTAGTTATATCAATTTCTAAATTCATTTTTTCTTTATTTTCTATAGCATTTTTGAATTTTTCTAAGAATACTTTTGTATCTAATACTTTATTTAACTTAAAGTCATATTTCTTAGTTTCATCAAACTTAACAACTTTACCTTTATATTTATCTGGAGTATAAAGTATAGAACTTAAATCAACATTCTTAGCCTTCCAGCCATGAATATTTTCTCTTTGCTTAAGTTTGTCTACTCTACCAACCATTTCATCTATATTTCTAAATCCAAGCTTAGCCATGATTTCTCTGAGCTCTTGTGCTATAAAGTACATAAAGTTAACAACATATTCTGGTTTTCCTTTAAATCTCTTTCTAAGTTCTTCATTTTGTGTTGCAACTCCAACTGGACAAGTATCCAAATTACAAACTCTCATCATAACACAACCAAGTGTTACAAGCGGTGCAGTTGCAAATCCAAATTCTTCAGCTCCAAGAAGTGCAGCAATAGCGACATCACGGCCACTCATAAGCTTACCATCAACTTCAACTCTAACTCTTTCTCTTAAATCGTTAAGTAATAAAGTTTGATGAGCTTCTGCAAGTCCGAGCTCCCAAGGAAGTCCAGCATTTTTAATAGAGTTTTTAGGTGATGCACCTGTTCCTCCATCATAACCTGAAATTAATATTACTTCAGCTCCACCCTTAGCAACACCAGCTGCAACAGTACCAACTCCACATTCAGAAACTAACTTAACAGATATTCTAGCTCCAGTATTTACATTTTTTAAATCATAAATT
>JAKBFR010000113.1 GCA_021837545.1 Bacillota bacterium
TCAATTAAAAAGAAAAAAAGAAGATTTAAAGCAATATAAACTTCTTTTCAAAGCCGCAAAGGATATTATTTTATTTATAGATTATAGTAGTGGTGAAATTATAGATGCAAATGAAGCATCAGTAAAGGCTTATGGCTATAGTAGAGAAGAACTTTTATCATTAAATATTCAGAATATAAGAAGAGATATTTATTTTAATAGTGAAGAATTGAAGGAAGCATTTGATAGGGGAATTTCTTTTGAAACAGAACACTATCGGAAAGATGGAACATTTTTTTCAGTAGAAGTAAATTCAGCAGGTGTTGATACTGGCAGTAGGAAGATTTTATTAAGCATTGTTCGTGACATTTCTGAAAGAAAGCAAGCTGTTCAAGTCTTATCACAAAGTGAAAAAAAGTTTAAATCACTTTTTATGAATTTAAAAAATGGATTAAGTTACAATAAAATTATACTAGATGAAAGTGGGATTCCTATTGACTTTGAATATATTGAAATAAATGAAGCTTCAGCAGAAATGATTGGTTACAAAAGAGAACAGGTTATTGGTAAAAGATTTTCTGATATTTATAAAGGATCGTTAGATAGTTTCCAATGTATGATTAAAGCGTTTGGTAAGGTCGCTTTAGAATCATTGCATATACCATATGATGATTATTACTCTAAAGATTATAATAAATGGTATTCCAGAATTGTGTATAGTCCAGAAAAGTATTATTTTATTATCATAATAAATGACTCAACTCAAAGAAAAATTGCAGAAGCTGAATTGCAGAGGGCTAAAGAAGATGCAGAAGCTGCTAACAAAGCAAAAAGTGAATTTTTGGCTAATATGAGTCATGAAATTCGTACTCCTCTTAATGGAATTACGGGGATGCTTGATTTAACACTTTACACTGATATTAGTAATGAGCAAAAGGAATATCTTAAAACAGCGCAGAGATGTACTAAAAATCTAGTTAAAATTATCAATGATGTGCTGGATTTTTCAAAAATGGAGGCAGGTAAGCTCATAATTGAAAGTATTAAATTTGATGTTATAGAACTTATAGAAGAAATAATAAAAATTCATTCCCCTTCAGCAACAGAAAAAGGGATAGAACTAAATTTAAAATATTCACCTGCAATAGAAAGATATTTAATCAGTGATCCTAATAGAATACAACAAGTTTTAAATAATTTGATTAATAATGCTATTAAATTTACTGAAGAGGGAGAAGTATGCTTGCAACTAACAAAACTTTCACAGTGTGAAGATAATATAGAGATACAATTTACCGTTATAGACACAGGTATTGGTATTGCTGAAGATAAAAAAGAAAAATTATTTAAGAGTTTTAGCCAAGTGGATGGTTCGTTTTCGAGAAAATATGGAGGAACGGGTCTAGGTCTTGTTATCTCACGCCAACTAGTTGAAATGATGGGTGGAATAATATGGTTTGAAAGCGAAGAAGGAAAGGGAAGCACTTTTTGTTTTACAGTTGATTTTAAAA
This sequence comes from Bacillota bacterium, assembly GCA_021837545.1. The sequence goes on from JAKBFR010000113.1 coordinate 1,491, forward strand.
GTTCAAATCAACAGCAAGAAAATACAGAAATTAAAATTAGCATAGATAATGGTGTTAATAAGTTATACATTTTACTTGTTGAAGATGATGAAGTTAATAAAGAAGTAATCTCACTAATGCTAAAAAAAAAGGGATATTTAGTAGACTGTATAAATAACGGTGAAGATGCTTTGAAACTTATAGAATCTAATAAATATGATGTGGTTTTGATGGATATACAAATGTCAGGAATGGACGGAATAAAGACAACGCAGGAAATACGCAAGAGAGAGTTAACAACTGATGAACATATAATAATAATTGCTCTGACTGCATACGCACTTCAAGGCGATAGGGACCGTTTCCTATCAATGGGTATGGATGAATATATTTCAAAGCCATTTGAAATGGAGCAGCTATTTGAAATCATTGATAAAGTTACAAATAAAAATTATTTTGAAACAATACCATATAATAATTTTAAAGTAAATCAAGATGGAGATTTTATGGTAATGCCAGATGTAAATATTACGGTTAAGTATGAGGAATTACGTGAAATAAAGCAATTTAAATTATCAGTAGATAAATTGAATACTTTATTAGAACTTGGAGATGTACATCTAATAGAGGCAGAAGCACATGAAATTAAGATTCTATCAAATAAAGTAGGGGCAGAATCTTTGAAAACTATAGCTTTCAAGATAGAACTTGCTGCTCGAAAATGCGACTTAGTGAAAATTCAAAGGTTAGTGATTGAATTAAATGATGAATTTGAGAGGCTAAAAAAACTAATGATTTAATACATAGGAGATAAAAATAATGAGAATTTTAATAGTAGAAGATGATCAAGTAAGTAGTATATTCTTACAAAAAACTCTTTCAAGGTATGGAGACTGCGATATAACTGTGGATGGTATGGAAACTTTAGAAGCATATTTAATATCATTACAGGAGGACATGCCTTATGATTTAATTTGCTTAGATATAATGATTCCTAAGATAAATGGGGTTAAAGTTTTAAAATCCATACGTGAAATGGAGAGAAAGAAGAGAGTAAAAAAAAATCAATGTATAAAAGTAATAGTAATAACTGCATTAGCTGAAACGGAGTTTGTAAGTGGCTCTTTAAATGACGGGTACGATGTTTATTTGGCGAAACCTGTGGATAAAAATAAAATAGAAGAAGCAATGAGTAAATTGGGGTTACTCTAATGATAAATGCTAAAATATTTTACAAAAATTTAAATCATATAATTGTAGGAGGAAATTAAATGAAAAGTATAAAAACAAAAATGATCATTAAATTGGGAATACTTATATTAATAACATGTGCGGGGCTTGGAATAATTTCTTATTTTACGTCTAATAATGCACTTGTATCTAATGTAAACATTACACTCCCACAAATTGCTATTCAAACTGCAAACAGTGTTGAACAAAAAGTTAATGGAGACTTGAAGGTTTTAGAGAGCATTACATCTAGATCAGAGATAGTTGATCCAAAAAATTCTTATGATAGTAAATTAGAAATATTGAAGAATGAAGTTAAAAGATTAGGTTATATAAAGATGGGAATTGCTGATCTTAATGGAGATGTTTTATTTACGGATGATAAAACTGCTAACGTAGCTGAAAGAGAATATTTTCAAAAGGCTAAAGCTGGCTCAAAAAATATATCTGATCCAATAATAAGCAAAACTGATGGCTCTGTTATTTTTGCTTATGCTATACCAGTAAAAGTAGATAATTCTATAGTTGGGGTTTTAGTTTGTACTGCAGATAGTTCTGAATTAAGTAAGTTTACAAACAATGTTAAGTTTGGGAAAAGTGGAAATGCTTTTATGGTAAATAAAAGTGGAATTGTTGTTGCTCATAATAATGTTGAACTTGTGCAAAAAATGTATAATCCGATTGAAGAAGCAAAAAAAGACAGTACCTTAAAAGGCTTAGGAGATATAATAAGTAAAATGACACAAGGTAATGCAGGAAGTGGGGAGTATTATTTTCAAGGAGTAAATAAATATGTTGGATATGCTCCTGTAAATAACACAAACTGGTCTATTGCAGTTGTGGCAGATAAAAGTGAAATTCTATCACAATTAACAACAATGAAGGTATCAGTAATTTTAGCATCAATTATATTTTTAACTATTGGAATAATAGTTATTTATATAATTTCTAAGGGGATTTCAGATCCTATAGAACGTACCTCAAAGCACTTAGAAAGATTAGCAAAAGGAGATTTGAGTTTTGAAGTAAGTTCTAAATATATTAATAATAAGGATGAAATTGGTCAAATGGCAAGTGCTATTACAGAAATGAAGACATCCCTTAGTAGCATGATACTTAGTATCAAAGAAAGCTCTAGCAGTATTGAGTCACAGTCACAAAATCTTTCTTCTATATCAGAAGAAATGTCATCTGCTTCACAAAATATTGCGTTAGCAATTAATGATATGGCTCAAGGCACAAATACTCAATCCGAGGATTTATTAGACGCTACAGAGCTATTAGATAATTTTAGTGAAAATTTATCTGTAATGGTAGATGAGATAAGTGAAATTGAAAGAAATTCAAAGTCTATTAACACTATGGCTAAGGATAGTAGTGAAAATATGGCGCAAACTACAAATTCTATAAATAATATTGATAATTCCTTTAATATTTTTAGTGATAAAATATTAAAACTTATTCAAAGCATTAAACAAATAAATGATATAACTAATGTAATTAATAGTATCGCAGATCAGACTAATCTTCTTGCATTAAATGCTGCTATTGAAGCAGCTAGAGCTGGAGAAGCTGGAAGAGGATTTTCTGTTGTTGCAGATGAAATAAGAAAATTAGCAGAACAAAGTAAAGATTCATCTGAAAGTATCAATAACATTATTCAAGAGGTAGAAAAAGAAACCAATTTAATTATTGAAAATACAAAAGAAATGAGTGGGGAATTAAATAATCAAGTTAAAACTATAAATTATTCTACAGAATCATTTAAAAATATAATTGATTCTATAAATAATATTATTCCGAAAATAGTATATATAAATTCAACTGCAATAGATTTAAATACTTCAAAAAATACTATTTTAGATAAATTGAGTGGAATATCTGCTGTTTCAGAAGAAATAACAGCCTCTTCAGAAGAGATATCAGCATCTTCAGAGGAATTAAATGCTTCTTCAGAAGAAGTAGCATCATCATCAAATATATTGAGTAAAATGACTCAAGACATGTCTGAACAAATAAATAAATTTACAATATAAATTTATAAATATTACATAATTTCAACCTAATTGTTAAGAAAATAAACTAATGAGAATTCCTAAGATATTGGAATTCTCATTAGTTATTTATATTATTTAAATTTTTCGGGGAATTGTTTAATAATACCATCTGAAAGCACGTCAGCAAACTTAATCATATGATCTTCTCCCTTATCATAAGCATCAACATCTGCCTTCCAATTTTTATTTATTCTAGCGACAACTTGATTAGTTATAAATTCCAAATGCTTATGTAACATATCTTTTAATTCTGAATTTGACCAATTAGGATTTGCACTAGATAAAAAGTCAGCAATATCATCTGCATTTTTATACCATGATTTATTATATTTATCTAAGTCAGCTTTGTTCTTGCTTTTGGCAGCATCAACGACTTGACCTGCTACTGAAATATGTTCTCTTAAAAGTTTTGAAAGTTTATTGCCAGCTTCTTCTCCATAATAAGGTTTAATTGATGCACCAATATCATCTTGATTTTTGAGTAATCTTTGTAACACAACATCTTTATCAGGAAGAGAGGCTAAATCACTAATAATAAAACTTCTAGTCCATGAAACATGATCAATCCAAAGTTTTCGTTCATTCATCCTTAGATTTACTATAGGATTATTTAATGGAATATCATTATCAATACCATATGCCTTAACAGGCAGCATTAATGTGGTAAATAACATGAACAATAATAAAGTTGAAAAAATTTTTTTCATTGTTATCACTCCTTTTATTTTTGTATCTATTTAGTTTTGTCCTATGATTAAAAAAGTATGCTTGCATAATAAGTAAAATAAACTTATATTTTTCATAAAAATATTTATAAAAACAAATTTTAGTCACTTGAATTCAGTAAAGTTTTGCCTAATATTGTCGATTATAAAAGAAAGTGTTTTTTTAGATGAGCTAAAACCTAAAAGTTGAAATCTTAAGATGTTTTAGAGAACTAAATTAGATAAGAATGTTTATTTTTTACATAATTACAATATAGGAGGAATTTTCATGAAAATAAATTCAAAAAGACTAAAAAATGTTAAAATAACAAAAAACATAATTTTGATATGGCTTATATCACTAATAGCAACAAGCACAATTGGTGCTGTGGGTTATTTTAACACTAATAAAATGTATAATATTACCAGTGGTATAAACAGTGATGTAATCCCAAAACTTAAGGATTGGGGAGACATAAATGGGCAAATGGGGATTTTAAGAAATACTCTAACTAAAATAATAGATAGACCTTTTGATCAAGCTAATGAAAAAACAATGCTAGAATTACATGATAGTATAAATATAATTATGGATAGGCAAATTGAGGCATCAAAAAGTGATCAAAAAGAAGCTGAATTAGCACAAGTAGCTAAAGCTGCGTTTGATCATTATTATTCTTTTATTCCTAATATTATAGAACAAAGAAAGCAAGACATAGTTCCTGATAAGCAAATAACTAATGTAGATATGGCTGGGTATGGAAATGAATTATCTAAAAATGTTACTGATCTTGTAGATTATCAAAAGAGTGTTGCTAATTTAAAAAATGAAGAGGCCAAAAGCCTTTATAACAAAAATATGATTATATTTACTGGCATCTTTGGAGCATCACTTTTAATTTTAACTGTAATATCTTTGGTTGTATCAATTGCTATTAAAAATTTAATAAAAGAATTTACTGGTAAATTACAAGCTTTATCAGAAGGTGATTTTACTATTGAAATTGATACGGAGTTAACAAATGAATTTGGAATTATGAATAATGCATTAAAGAAAACTATTACTTCAATATCAGATATACTTAAAAATATTGAAGAGGATTCTACTTTTATATCTAAACAAGCTACATCTCTTTCAACATTATCAGAACAAATGCATAGCTCAACAAAAGAAATATCAAGTGCTATTGATGCTGTTGCTCAAGGATCTTCGGACCAAGCTACAGAACTTGTAACAATGAACACTTCGTTAGGTTCTTTTGGGGTTACTTTAGAAGAGATAACATTAACTATAAATGGTGTTGATGAGAGTACAAACGATATAAATAATAAAGCTCAAAACAGTAATGAAGAGTTGACACATCTTATAACATCCATAAGTGGTATATCCGAGTCTTTTAATGATGTGAGCACAAAAATATCTAATTTAACTAATAGTGTTAAAGAAATAACTGAAATTACAGATTTCTTAAATGCTATTGCTGAACAAACAAATCTTTTAGCATTAAATGCAGCAATTGAAGCTGCAAGAGCAGGTGAATCAGGTAAAGGATTTGCTGTAGTAGCTGATGAAATTAGAAAATTAGCAGAACAATCTAAGAATTCTTCACACAATATAAATGAATTATTAAAATCAATACAAAATGAAACTTATTCAGTTACACAAACTACCAATGATGCAAATAATGAACTTTCAAAGCAAGTTTCAATTATAGATACATCTATAAACTCTTTTAAAGACATAATTATATCAATTGGACTTATTTTACCTAAAATAAGTGAGATTAATAGTTCTATTTTAGAAATAAATAAGAATAAGAATAGTATTATTTCTGTTGCGGAGAATACCTCTGTTGTTGCGGAAGAAAATTCTGCATCAGCAGAAGAAATTTCAGCAACTACACAAGAGATGATTGCTTCATCAAATCAAGTAGAAATATCTTCTCAATTATTAAGTGATAAGACAGATTCAATGATAACGAAAATAAAACAGTTCACTTTATAAAATAAATATGATGATTAAGGCATTTTTATCAGACTTTTATTAATAATGGGAATTTCTATGAACAGGAGAAAATCTTATAAATAAAAAAAAAACTTGCAATTTATTTTGAGCGTGTTATAATAAATATTGTAATAACAAAGGTTTTTAATAGATAAGTACATTTCTCCTTTTAGAGAATTATATGGATCGAAATTAATCTTTAATTTAA
>JAKBFR010000114.1 GCA_021837545.1 Bacillota bacterium
AGACCTTAACCTAAAAAAGAGCAGATACCCTTCAAAATTCTTGGTATCTGCTCTTTTCATATTTATTAAAGCATCTTATTCAAAATATCTGTCTAATAATCCTTTGAAAGCTTTTCCATGTCTAGCTTCATCTTTACACATTTCATGTACTGTGTCATGTATTGCATCTAAGTTTAATTTCTTAGCAAGTGTTGCTAAATCTTTCTTACCTTGGCATGCACCATGTTCTGCTTCAACTCTAACTTTTAAGTTTGCTTTTGTATCTGCTACTACTACTTCTCCTAATAATTCAGCAAATTTTGCAGCATGTTCTGCTTCTTCAAATGCTATTCTCTTATAAGCTTCTGCAACTTCTGGGTAACCTTCTCTATCAGCTTGTCTTGACATTGCTAAATACATTCCAACTTCTGTACATTCTCCAGTAAAGTTTGCTCTTAATCCTTCAATTATTTCTGGATCAACACCTTTAGCTACTCCAATTACATGTTCATCAGCAAAATTTAAGTCTCCACTTTGTTCAATGAACTTGTCTGATCCTACTCCACACACTGGACATTTTTCTGGTGCTGCTTCTCCTTCATAAATATAACCACACACTGTACAAACGAATTTTTTCATAATTTATTCCTCCTAAAATTTTAATTTAATTTGTTTACTTTATTAATTATTTCTTTTTATTTAATTTATTAATTTGTTTTCACTACATTTATTATTATATAATAATTATTATTGATTGTAAAGAACTTTTTAATATTTTTTTGAGATTTATTATAAAATATTGTATTAGTTGTATTATATATATATTACATCTTATTTTATCAATTTTCTATCGATTGTATTAGGCTAAAAAAATAAATATACTCATTTAGGTGCTTTTTCATCATTTTCGCGTATTATTCTTTTATTTTATGATAAATATAAATTTTATTTGAAATTTTTATTATATATCTCTAAACTCTATTGTTTGAATCTTGAAATTTACTGTATAATAAATATATATTAAATTTTTTCGATAGCTAACTGTCACTAATGCATCACTCACTTCACTCGTCTAATAAATGGCAGTTAATTTTTATATATTATACCCCCAAGGGTACATTATGATCATTAAAATTACTAAGTTCGCCTTGTGGTTAGTAGGTACCATTAAATTGGTGCATTGTGACCTTATGGTTATTATAAGTTCAGCTAAGATTCAGATGCAGATTAAACCTCATCTGATTCAAGTTTCACTTAATAAGGAGTGTTTTTATTGTTTGGATATGTTACTCCACTAAAAGCAGAAATGAAAGTAAAGGATTTTGCTAGATTTAAATGCTATTATTGTGGATTATGTTGTCACATAAAAAAAGATTTTGGTAATATTCCACGAATGTCTCTAAATTATGATATGACTTTTTTAGGATTATTATTAGATGCATTAAATCCAGAAGAATTAGAAGTTTCTACACATAGATGTTCACTTCACCCTACTGAAAAAAAGACTGTAATCGCTAATAATAAAGCTTTGTCCTATGCAGCTGCTATGAATATATCTTTATTTTATTATAAATTATTAGATGACGCACATGATGATAAGAACTTAAAAAGTAAGTTTTTTTCTGTTGTTTTATCACCCTATAAAAGAAAATTTGGAGTTTCAATAATTGAAATAAATAATAATATCAAGCAATGCTTAAACAATCTTTCTATATTAGAAGATAATAAATCTTTTACTTCTATAGATGAAATATGTGATCCTTTTAGTAATTTAGTTGGCTTAATCCTCCGCGATTATCCTTACGAATTAATGGATGATTGCATAGAACTACGAAATACTTTATACAATTTAGGATATTACATAGGAAAATGGATTTATCTAATAGATGCCTTAGATGATTTGAAATCTGATATGGAAAAAGAAAAGTTTAATCCAATAGATTTTTTATTTAATAAAGATTTACTAGGATATGATAAATTTATTGAATTTATCAAACCCAAAATCGAATTCACTATTTTAAATTGCGGGTACAGTTGCAAAGAAAATTTAGATAAATTGCAACTAAATAGAAATCAAGATATACTATATAACATAATTGAACTAGGCTTAATGGATAAATATGTAAATGTTACTAAGAATCCAGAAAGTACAAACGAAACTAAAAGGAGCGATTTATAATGAATCCATACGAAGTATTAGGTATAAAGCCTGGTGCAAGCCAAGATGAAATAAAAAGTGCTTATAGAAAACTTATTAAACAATACCATCCTGATAAGTTTATCGATAATCCATTGAAAAATTTGGCCGAAGACAAAATGATTGAAATCAATAAAGCTTACGAAAGCTTAACTAAGAATTCAGGGAGCAATAATTATAATTCTAGCAACACTTCTAATTATAGTAACTCTTCAAATAGTTCTTCTGATTTTCAAGAAATAAGAAGATTCATTCAATCTGGAAATTATGCAGTTGCTGAAAATAAATTAAATTCTATTAACAATAGAAATGCAGAATGGCACTATTTATACGGCGCAGTACTTCTTAACAAAGGTTGGTTTGATTCCGCTCTTGAGCATATGACTACAGCTGTTAATATGGATCCAAATAATTTTGAATATAGACAAGGTCTAAATTCTTTAAAACAAAGAGGTAATGGATATTCTAATCCTTATTATAGAACCAGAAACACCAGTAATTCTGATATTTGTAGCTGTTGTATAGATCTTTATTGCTTAAATATGTTATGTGACTGTGCTGGTGCTGGTTGTTAGGTAAAATACTATTGATTTTTTTACACTCTTGTACTTAATTTTGCAAATATATAATTTGCATTTATTGAAAGAGGTGACTATTTTATGAAATCAAAATATATTGCTGAAAGTGGACTATTAGTAGCATTGACTCTTGTAATACTTTATGCTACTTCTATTATTCCAATAAGTAAGTTATCAATATTAACAATTGCTTCTTGCTTAATTCCAATATCTATTATAAGAACTTCAATAAAAAACACAATATTAGTTTATATTGCCTCAAGTGTCCTTAGTTTCTTTTTAGTTCCAACTAATATTGCTATTTACTATACATTGTTTTTTGGAGTATATGGAATAATAAAACACCTTATAGAAAAAGTTAAAATCATGCCCTTAGAATTATTATTAAAGCTAATTGTATTTAATATATTACTATTTACAATTTACTTAATTGCTAAAAGCTTTTTAATAATTTCACCTCCAAATTTCCCTTTATGGACTTTATGGTTAGCTGCTCAGATAGTATTCTTAATTTATGATTATGCACTAACTTTAGTTATATCATTTTTTCTCAAGAGATTTCATAAGCTCCTTTAATCATATGAAATAAAATAGCAAGTCAGTATGCTTTGAAACATACTGACTTGTTTTTTTGAATACGCTTATTCTAATTAATATTTATATTTTGAAATTAGATTACTTAGAAATTCAACTGTTTTTACAGGTGCTTTTCCTATAGATGTTTCTCCGGCTAAAAGAAAACCTGTAGCCCCCGCTTTTATAAAATTGTATATACTCTCAACTTCTGAAATTGACGGCATTTTACCATTTTTCATGCTATTAAAAAGATGGGTCCCTATAATTATATCTTTGTCTTTATCCTTACTCACCTCATTGATTATTTGTTCTTCATAAATTGGTGTATCTTCTATTGATGTTTCTGGAATCAAATCTCCTCTACCTATAATAATTCCATCTGCTTCACTTAAAATACTTTTAATATTATTTATCCCATTAAGAGTTTCTATCTTTGCCCAAATTCTAGGTTTATATTTATTGGAAATTCTATCATTTAAAAATGATTTTATCTCTCTAATGTCTTCCTTATCTTCAACAAATGATTGACATATTATATCTACGTTATTATTTATTCCCCATATTATAGCATTCTTATCTTTTTCACTTAATAAAATTAATTTTCTCTCTATACCCTTTATATTGCAACCCTTTCCCTTTCTGACAATCCCGCCTCTTACTGTAACAGCCTTAATAAGGTCGTTACTCCTATCTATAACATTAAAAAGCATGGTATTATCTTTTATTCCTATTTGTTCATAAACTTTTTGATTTAAAATTTTGTTTTTTATATTCAATGGAATTATCTTAATTTTAATTTTGTTTATATTATTTTTTATTTCATCATATTTATCTTCTCCACAAAAATAAACTTCTTCATCATCATAAACTTTGTATATATATTCAAAATTGTTAGACACTCTAATCTTAGTTCCTGAAAGATCTAGTATTATCTCTATATCATTATTTATTTCTTTTGCTATTTTTAAGAATTCTAGAAATTCCTTCTCGCTTCCATGTATAAAATTAAATCTCAATGCATTTACACCATTATCTATTATTCCCTTGAGCACAGTTCTATCTTTAACATTTGGCCCTACTGTCCCTATTATATACATACTATCCTCCAAATTTATCCTTACTATGTATCATATTATAAAAGACTCTAAATTATCACTTGCTATCTTAATTGAAAGTTCTAAAAAATCACTCTATGCATAAATTTATATAAGGCATAATACATAAGATATATCACACTACTGATTTATTATTATTTAAATATATATGATGTAAGAAATGTTATTAGGAGATGTTTTATTTGAAAAAATTAAATTTAATTTTTATACTTTTACTATTACTTTCTACTCTAAATGGTTGTAACTTTCAAAACTCTAAATACATAAATTTTTCTACCAAACCAAATAATCATTATTATACTGATCAACTTAAAAATAAAATTTTGAATAATGAAACTTTTGCTCTTTATGTATTTGATACTAATATATACAAAGAAATAGAGGTTCCAAGTGAGGAAAATCTCATAATTGAAAATTTTATATCTTCCCTAACTTCTGATAATTATTTTGATGATCAAATTGATATTAAAGAACCTTTTAGATTAAAGATAGTTTTTAACGATGATAAATACTTAATTAAAGTTTTTAATGATTCTATTATCTCTATTTCTCCATGGGATGGAAATTATAAAGAAGATGTCATCTCTATTAAAGAGTTACCTTTAGGATATAATCTTTTTGATTTTTGTAATCATATTGCTAATAAACCTTTATCTAAGTAAGTCTTAGTAATATCAGATAATCAACAGGAAGAGGTACTCATCTTAAGCACCTCTTCCTGTTGATTATCGAATCCGGCTAAGCATCACTATATTAATTTAAGAAAGGCTGTATTACTTGATTCCATTTTATTATCCCTTGTCGTACAGCTTTTTTATTTCTATAACCCTTTAACCCACATTTTTGGCGCATATTCTGAAGAATATTTATGGTACAGAATATTAGAATATACCTACTTTAATCAGATAGATAAAAAGTTTATGAAAAAAGTGTTGACAAAAGATTGTACCAAGTTTACAATAAGTTTTATTAAAGCAAAAGCGATGATGGAGACAAGTAAAAAAAAATTTCACCAACAGTGAGCTGGGGATAGTGTAAACCTAGTGGCAGAGTTTTTTTGAATAACACTCCGGAGCTGCAAACTGAAATATTTGCAAACAGTTCTTTAAACCAAAGATTTGAAAAAATGCAGATAAAGTAGGTGCGTCGTCTTCCATGCGTTATTTGGATACCAGTAGTAGCTGGAAAGAGACCAATATGGTAAATTAGGTGGCACCGCGGATAAGCGTTAATTCGTCCTAGTATTAAGACGAATTGACGCTATTTTTATATCTAAGGAGGCTATTATTATTATGTGTACAATTATGTGTTATACAGGAACAGACATGAAACATGGAAAATTTGCAGAATCATTGCAAAGAACGGAATCAAGAGGACCAGATATGACTGAGATTCTCACTTTACCATCAGGTATTTTAGGGTTCCAAAGACTTGCTATTATGGATTTAAGTTTTGGTGGAATGCAGCCATTCACACGAAAAACAGATGCAGCCATCTGTAACGGTGAAATTTACGGTTTCCGTGAAATCAAAAATGAACTAATAGAAAAAGGATATAAGTTTATTTCCGATAGTGATTGCGAAATATTACTTCCTATGTATTTAGAATATGGACTTGATATGTTTTCAAAATTAGATGCAGAATATGCAGCTATCATCTATGATGGAACAAAAGACAGTTTCATTGCAGCACGAGATCCAATTGGAATTCGACCTCTATTCTATGGCTATTCAGAATCAGGTAAAATCATGTTTGCAAGTGAAGCTAAAAACTTAATCGAGCTTACAGACAAGATTATATCATTCCCACCTGGACATTATTATGCTGATGGTAAATTCACATGTTACTCTGATATTACAGTGACAGAGGGTGAATATTGCAAGGATGACTTAGAAGTTATTTGCAAGGAAATTCATGACAAATTAGTAGCTGGTATAGATAAACGTATGGATGCTGATGCTCCTGTAGGTTTCTTGTTAAGTGGTGGATTAGACAGTTCATTAGTATGTGCTGTTGCACAGAAAATCTGTCCTGAAAAGCCAATTAAAACATTTGCTATAGGTATGACTGAAGATGCAATTGACTTAAAATACGCACAAGAAGTTGCAGATTACATACATAGCGATCATACCACTATATATATGACAAAAGAAGAAGTTCTTGAATCACTTGATGATGTTATTAAACTTCTTGGAACATTCGATATTACCACAATAAGAGCAAGTATGGGAATGTATTTGATTTGCAAGAAATTACATGCAATTTCAGATGTCAGAGTTCTTTTAACTGGTGAAATTTCAGATGAATTATTCGGCTATAAATATACAGATTTTGCTCCAAGTGCGGAAGAATTCCAAAAGGAATCACAAAAGAGAATGCGTGAACTATATATGTACGATGTACTTCGTGCAGACCGTTGTATCAGCTCAAATTCTTTGGAAGCAAGAGTACCTTTTGGTGATTTGGATTTTGTAAAATATGTTATGGCCATTGATCCTGAAATAAAGTTAAACACATACAACATGGGTAAATACCTTTTGAGACATGCCTTTGAAGGAGATTATCTTCCAAATAACATTTTATATCGTGAAAAAGCTGCATTTAGCGATGCTGTAGGACATTCTATGGTAGATCATTTAAAAGAATATGCAGAAACAAGCTATTCTGATAATGAATTTGAAACACTATGTGATAAATATAAATATCACGCTAAACCATTCACAAAGGAATCATTATTATACAGAGAAATCTTTGAAAAATACTATCCAGGACAAGCAGAAATGATAGCAGACTTTTGGATGCCTAACAAAGAGTGGGAAGGTTGTAACGTAAATGATCCTAGTGCCAGAGTATTATCAAATTATGGTGGCAGCGGTAAATAATTAAGATAATATAAAATGAAAATAAGTTATTTTTGATAGCAAAGGTGCTAACGAACTGTTAAAGTTGTTAGCACCTCTTTTGTTTTAAAATAATGTTCTAATGGCATTTAGGAGTATATTGGATAAAATATCATAAGAAAAAGAACCTTAAATTAAAGTTCCTTTCAATTTCTTCTTATTTCTTTCTAAAAACGCATCTGAAATTTTAACAAATTCTTGTAAATTGCAATTTCCTGCTCTCTCTCCAATTCCATCTAATGTACAATCCACATATTTAGCTCCACTTTTTACAGCTTCAAGTGAAATAGGAATTGCCATACCAAAATCATTATGAGC
>JAKBFR010000115.1 GCA_021837545.1 Bacillota bacterium
GTGTAGATGGTATGGCATTACTAGATAAGGCCAATACTGAAAAATATGGACACCCTGAAATAACAACTGTAGATATTGGGGTTAGAACTAATCCAGGAATATTAATTTCAGGACATGATTTAAAAGATTTAGAAATGTTACTTAGACAAACAGAAGGAACAGGAGTAGATGTTTATACTCATGGAGAAATGCTTGCTGGACAATACTACCCAAAATTCAAAAAATATAGTCATTTTGCAGGAAACTACGGAAATGCATGGTGGAAGCAAAAAGAAGAATTTGAAAAATTTAATGGCCCAATACTTATGACTACAAACTGTATAGTTATACCAAAGGATTCTTATAAAGACAGATTATTTACAACAGGTGCTACAGGAATGCCAGGATGTCCTCATATAGAAGCTAATTTTAAAGGAGAGAAAAATTTCTCTAGAATTATTGAAATGGCCAAAAAATGTAGTGCTCCTACTGAAATAGAAAAGGGACAAATAGTTGGTGGATTCGCTCATAACCAAGTTTTAGCTCTTGCAGACAAAGTTGTAGACGCTGTTAAAACTGGTGCTATAAAGAGATTCTTTGTAATGGCTGGTTGTGACGGAAGAGCAAAATCTAGAGATTATTATACTGATTTTGCAGAAAAATTACCAAAGGATACAGTTATATTAACAGCAGGTTGTGCTAAATATAAATATAATAAATTAAACTTAGGTGATATTGGTGGAATTCCAAGAGTATTAGATGCAGGACAATGTAATGATTCATATTCATTAGTTGTTATAGCACTAAAACTTAAAGAGGTATTTGAATTAGATGATATTAATGAATTACCTATATCATACAATATAGCTTGGTATGAACAAAAAGCTGTAATAGTATTATTATCATTATTGCACTTAGGTGTTAAGAATATTCATCTAGGACCAACACTTCCAGCATTCCTTTCACCAAATGTTGCTAAAGTATTAATAGATAACTTTGGAATTGGTGGAATCACTAATGTAGAAGATGACATGAAGATGTTTATGGAAGCGTAATAAATAGTACAATTATTAAAAATAATTAACATACAAAATATAAAATTGACTCTATCTATATAATACAGAATCCTAGCTACTTAATTGCAGCTAGGATTTGTTTTTAATTATATATATTTGTTATAGTTATATAGTATAATTTTCATATAACTCAAATAAATCCGTTAATTAATAAAGGAGGGTGATGTTATGAATAATCAGTGTGGCAATTGCTGTAATAATTGTAGAGGAGGACTTTGCGCAAGTAAGGTTCCAATATTTGAAAATTTAAATAATGAAGAATTGTTAGAGATAGTAAAAACTATTAATCATAAAGAATATAGTAAGGGCGATATTATTTTTACTGAAGGAAATGTTGCAAATACACTTTATTTTATAAATGAAGGGAAGATAAAATTATATAAGTATACTAAAGATGGCAAGGAACAGATATTGCATGTCCTTTCAGAAGGAGACTTTTTTGGAGAATTAGAATTAATAAAGGTTTCCAAGTATGGATTTAATTCTAAAGCAATAGTAAATTCTAAGATATGTACTCTCACTAAAGATGAAATGAAAGATATAATTATGAGGAAGCCAGAGATTGGGATAAAAGTACTAGAAACTGTAGGAGAAAGATTAGCAAGAGTAGAAAATCTGGTGCAAAATCTTGCAACTAATGATGTTGATTCAAGAATGGCCTATTTATTAACAGATTTTATAGAAAAATATGGAGTACCTATAGAAAAGAATATATCAATAGAATTACCATTATCAAGAGAAGATATGGCGAGTTCTATCGGAGTAACAAGGGAAACTATAAGTAGGAAATTAAAGAAATTTGAGGATGAGAAATTAATAAAAATAGTAGGAACAAAAAAGATTATAATTTTAGATGAAGAAGGCTTAAAAGATTATATTTAAAATAAAGCCGACCTCTTATTTCTAATGTAGTACAAAAATTTATTATTAGGTTTACAGCTTTAATAATCTTTTATATATAATGGTTGAGAAAATAAATATTAATTCAAGTTTTGATTCAAATCACATTATATTAAAATCAATGAAGCTATAATAAGATCATAAGTTAAACAAAGTAAAATAAAAAAAAAAAATTAAAAATAAATAATAGATTTAGGAGGAATAAATAAATGAATACATTTAATAGTAATCAAAAAATTGGGGAGATAGTAACTAAGTTTCCAAATGCTGCAGATATATTTAAAGAATATAAAATTGATTTTTGTTGTGGTGGAGATAGACCATTAATTACAGCTATAAAAGAGCGAGAAGTTAATGAAGCAGAGCTATTAGAAAAAATTAATATCTCATATGAAAAATTTAAAAATAATATTAACTTAAAGGACAGAAATTGGATGGAAGTACCTTTGGATGAATTAGTTGATCACATCGTAAATGTACATCATGGGTATCTTTATGAGAACCTTCCTAAAATTAGTGAATTAACAACTAAGATATTAAGAGTACATGGAGAACATCATCCTGAACTTTCAAAAGTACACAAGCTATTTCATACTATTAAAATGACCTTAGATGCTCATTTAATAGAAGAAGAAACAATTCAATATCCAGCAATTAAGGAGTATTTAAGAAGTAATAGCGAAGTTGATTTAAATAAAGCAATAAATATAATCGAGCAATTGCAAGATGAGCATACTGGAGCAGGTAACATCCTTAAAGAATTAAGAACCATAACTAATGATTATGATGCTCCAGCTGATGGATGCAATACTTATAGAATAACTTACGCTAAACTTCAAGAAATGGAATCAGATTTATTTCAGCATATACATTTAGAGAATAATATACTATTTCTAAGACTTTATGAATTAAAGAAATAGTGAATTTATTCTAGTTGAATTTAATAAATTGAAAAAATATTTTAAGGCACATGAAAATAAATAACAAGTCCAAAGTTATTTTTTTGATTGTGCCTAATATTAAGCCAAAAATTAATATTAAAATCTTAGCTTTACAGCTATTTATTATTGCACAGTTCTTAATTTAGACTTTGCTCTTTTTTTTAGTTTAGCAAGCATTTCAGTAAGTTGAAAAACATTTTTGTAAATTTGAGTTTGATTATTTACCACAACACACGTCAGGGTAATCAACGGGAATTGCTCGTACTCACCGTGTCTATTGGATGTACTAATATATCCATTTTGAATATCTGTTTGGTTATAAAATGAAAGGACCTCAAGCTCAAACTGTTCCACTATATCTTTTAAATAACACTCTGTTATATGATCATTAAGGATAACAATAAAATCATCGCCACCTATATGGCCAACAAATTGTTCTGCGGAAACAGAATTTCTTAGAATATCGGCTAAAAGCTTTATTACTAAATCTCCATTTTCAAATCCATAGACGTCATTATATGCTTTGAAATTGTCGATGTCTAAATATGCAACGCTATATTTAGTGGTATTCGTTACACAGTGACTTAACTTTTGATCAATAATCAAGTTACCAGCTAAGCCAGATAAGGGATTTTGATGCTTTGCCGCTGAAATTTCTATTTCACTAGTTTTCTTCAATAAATCTTTAATTGTTACTATTCCAAGATATTTATCATTTTCTGTGACAACAATGAAATCATAAAGATTATCATTTTCACGTGACATGGCCATAGAGGATACAGTACTTACCGGTGTTTTATAATCAACAGATAAAAAATTTTTGTCCATAACGCGAGAAATTTTTTTGTTTTGATTTAAGGCAAAACCATAATGTCCGCTCAATTTTAATGCTAATTTTTCTCGAGTAACAATTCCAACAGGGAGTTCATTTTCGATAACGCATAATCCAAAGCAGTTTAGATCATGTTTGAAAATATCAAATACTTTAGGAATCATTTCATTTGGAGCAATAGAATCAATTGAAGTACATAAATTTGCTATGTAAATATTTGAAATTAAGCTTTTGGAAGTATGGTTTTTCTTAATATTAATATTATTAATCATCTGTAAAACATCATGTTTGATTTCTAGTACGTCTGCATCTGGTTTCTGAAGTAAGTATCCCTGACCATACTGCACTCCTAAGTTTATAAGCGTTTTTAATTCTTCATAGGTTTCAATACCCTCTGCAATAAGAAAAACATTTGAAACCTTTGAAAATTCAACCATACCTTTAACGAGGGCAAATTTCACACGATCTGAATCAACATCACGAATTAGCTTCATATCAAGCTTAATATAATTAGGGTTGACCTCGCTGATGAGATTTAAACCTGAATACCCTGCACCAGCATCATCAATTGCAATCTGGTAATCTTGCCCTTTATAGTGATTAATAGTTGATTTAAAGCCAGTCATATCTTCAATTACATTTCTCTCTGTTATTTCAAAGATAATATTTTGGGGAAGAATCTTGTACTGCATTAAAAAACTCTTTGTAAAGCCTTTCTTAAAAGTTTCATAATGCATCACATTAGGATTTACGTTAATAAATAATTTTTTACTATATGGGGGAATCATAAATTTAAAAGCAGTTTCTAGTGCCTTTGTTCTACAAAGGAGTTCTAAATCCCACAAGCGGTTATATTCTTCTGCTATGGTAAACAACATCTCAGGATTTTCAATTTCACTTTCACAGGTAATTCTGCTTAGGGCTTCATGTCCTAAAATGCTACCATTTCTAAGGGAAATAATAGGCTGAAAAACAGTTTTTATCTGTTTGTTACTTATAATATAATTCAATGATTCCTTTATTCCTGCTATCATCTTTTAGCCTCCATTTAAGTTAGATCTATTAAGATTATTTTATCATGATTAAGTATCTCTCATGAAATAAGCAGGTAAAAATTAGGTAAAGATTATGTTAATTAATAAAAACTAATTTACTACAAATCATCCCAATAAATTTTCTTAGTATTTTCATTTGCTTTTAGAGATTTGTCAAATAGCTTTATTATTACCACTGCTAACGAAAAAGTTGCTAATCCTCCTATAAGTTCAGAAAATTTAATAGAAGCTCCAATAGATTTCCCTATATAACCTCCTAAAAACACTCCTAAAAATATAGAAATTATTGGAAAAATAAAAATCATAAAGGCAGCTGATAACATATTTGGATTTTTCGTTTTAGAAACTAATCTATTGTTGTTTTTTTCAATGATTTCTTTTTCATGCTCTGTTTTTATATTAATCACCTTCCTGTAGTTAGTTTAATAGTAATTTGAATTTGTTCACAATAGTTATTTTATCATATAGAAACATTATATACCTTTAAATAGGTCTATTTCAATAATGCATTACCTATATATCTTGAATTAAAAGGAAGGTGAGCAAGTCGTGCGTTGCACATCATACTAAGGTACCAAGTTCTTGTTGAATTAATAGTGAATAACTTACAGTGTTTTGATGAAACTTAAAGGTAACTAGGTACTTTAATATTAGCTTCATAATTGCTCCACAATTGAGTAGTAAAATAAATATATAAAGAAAAACAATTAGAGGAGTGATATTAAATGAAGAAGAAAGGTATGATCCTAATAGTAGCAACTATGTTAACAGTAAGTGGTATTTCATTTGCATACGGTGCAAGTAGAAAGGATACAAGCTTCAATAATCTTAATAGAACAATGATAAGCATGCAAAATAGTGATGTTAAATCATCACATAATTATAGAGCAACAATGATGGGTACACAAAATGGTGGATTTCAATCAAATGACAGCTTTAATAATATGATAAAAATAATGAGAGATAATGGTTTTAATGATCAAGCAAATGCTATGGAAAACAGAGATTTTGATGCTATGAATAAGTTTATGACTAACATAAATGATGATGATTATAAAAAGATGATTGATATAATGCAAAATAATGGATATGGATCTATGGCGAATATGATGTCAACTGTAAGTAGAGAAGATATGATAAAAGTTCATCAAAGTATGATGGAATGGTAATAGTAATAAATTTAAATGAATTAAGACAAATGAAGATATAAATAACATGAAAAGATTAATAAGGGTATTGTATTTAGTGGCATATTAACTTTAGCAATAGTATCACTAATAAGTTTGATTTTATCAAAACAATTTTCTAAACCTATAAAAGAAGTTTCAAATACTTCTGTAAATTTATCAAGGGATAATTATGATTCCAGGTCAAATATAAAAAGCAACATTGAGGAAATTAGAAATTTAACTGAGAGTATAAATTCTTTAGGTGACAAACTTAATAGTCAAGATTTGCTCCGAAAAAGGCTTATTTCAGATATATCTCATGAAATAAGAACTCCTCTTAATGTATTGCAAAATAATTTAGAAGCAATGATAGATGGGATAATACCTACAACACCTGATAGACTTAATAATTTAAATGATGAAGTAATAAGATTTGGAAAGCTTTTAAACAATTTAAATGCTTTAAAGGAAATTGAGGCTGATGAAATAGCTCTTAATTTAGGATTAGTTAATATGGATGAACTTCTTTCAGCTGTGATTAGCGACTTTTCTATTGCAGCTGATGAAAGAAATATAGAATTAATTATGAATAAAGAAGAGAATAAGGATTTTACAGTACTAGGTGATTATGATAACTTAAAACAAGTTTTTATAAATTTAATATCTAATGGAATTAAATTTACTAATATTAATGGAACAGTGTGCATCAATCTTAGTAGTGACATAAATTCTGTTATCATTCAAATTAAGGATAATGGTATGGGTATTAAAAAAGAAGATTTGGCTTTTATTTTTGAAAGAATGTATCGTGGAGATAAAAGTAGACAAAGAATTGAAGGTAGTGGCATAGGACTTACTATAGTGAAGAGGATATTAACACTACACTCTGCAACTATTGATGTAGAAAGTGAGGAAAATAAGGGGACTACATTTACCGTATGTATACATAAAAATAGTAAAATTATATAGTTACCTCAGGTGTTAAAAAAGCTAATATAAGTCTTAGACTTTTAAGAATTTAAATACGCCTTGAATATATAGTCAATTTTATGGTATTGCTAATTAAAAATATCATCAATGAATAGATTAGATTATATTACAGTAAGAAGATTACCAGACATGGATTATGAATAAATTTAATTCGGAAAATGTAGTTCAGTATGAATCTTTCGTGCTATACGATTAAAGTCTTTGCATATAATGGCAGGGGCTTTATTTATTTGAAATAAATATATAGAAGAGTGCAATTTTTACTAATATTTTTATAAACAGGTTGCATTATTTTTCGACATAAACTATAATGATAATCAAGATGAAGTGATAATAGTTTTCAATCAATTGAAATTGAATTCAATTCTAATTCTTAAAAAAATAGAAAAACATATATAAATTATTCTTCCACAATATTTTAAAAAACATAAAAATCAAAATTACAAAAGATAAAGGAGTGATAACTGTTGCGTAAATTATTTACATTGATATTGGTAGCATTTTTAATATTGCCAATATTCACTATTAAAGCCTTTGCGGCAGATGCGAAGGTAGAGCTATCTAAAAGTAATGAATTTATTGAAAAATCAATAGAAGCTGTGAAAACTGATGATCTTTCTAAAGGGAAAGATTTATAT
>JAKBFR010000116.1 GCA_021837545.1 Bacillota bacterium
CAGGAGTACAAGCAACTGATACAGTAAAAGCAACAACAAATAATAGTACAAGTATTTCATCATCAATTGGTTGGAAATTAGAGGGTGGAAATTGGTATTATTATAAATCAGATGGTAGTAAATCAACTGGATGGATTAAACCAGACAGTAATTGGTATTACCTATATAGTGATGGAGCTATGGCAAAAGGTTGGTTAAAAGATAGTGACAAATGGTATTTTCTTAAATCAAGTGGAGCAATGCAAATCGGTTGGTTAAAAGATAGTGGTAAGTGGTATTACCTACAAGGTGATGGAAGCATGGCAACTGGCTTTAAACTGATTGATGGTAGTAAATATTTCTTAGATGTAAGTGGAGCAATGAGAATAGGTTGGTTTGAAATTAGTGGGCAATGGTATTACTTTAATACTGGTGGAAATATGCTAACAGGTTGGATTAAACCAAATGGAAGTTGGTATTATTTACATACAAATGGAGTAATGGCAAAAGGCTTACTTAATCTTGATGGTAACACTTATTACTTAAATAGCAGTGGTGTTATGGCAACTGGTTGGGTATCAGATGGAGGCAATACTTATTATTTTAGGCCAGGCTCAGGTATTATGGTTAAAGGTACAGTTATAAATGGCTGGCAAATAGGTCCTGATGGAAAACGAGGAAATAAAATACCTGGTAGCACTTCTAGTAAAACAATAGTTATAGATCCAGGTCATAACTTCGGTGGAGATGATGGTGCTTATGCAACTTTTAATGGTATTACATATGCAGAAAGAGACTTAAATATGCAAATTGCAGTTAAGTTAAAGGCAAAACTCGAGTCACAAGGGTATAATGTAATTATGACAAGAAATGAATCTGATAGAGAAACTTCAAGTGTAACTGAAAGTCTTACTAACAGAGTAAATATTGCTAATAATGCTGGTGCAGCTCTATTTGTAAGTTTGCATCATAATGCAGCATCAGAAGCAGCTACAGGTGTAGAAGTTTATTACAGTTCAAAGGCACAAGATGAAAGCTTTGGCAGCGCATATAGTGATAGCAGACTTTCAGAAAGTATGAATTTTGCATCAGCTATTGCAGCATCCATAACAAATAGTACTGGTGCAACAAATAGAGGTGCAAAAGATGGAAATTTATTTGTTCTCAGAAATACGACTATGCCTGCAGTATTAATTGAGTGTGGATTTATAACAAATCCAAATGAAGCTCAAAAATGCGCAGATTCATCTTATCAAGATCTAGCAGCTGACGCAATTGCAAATGCAATAGCATCAGCAATGTAATTTAAAAATTAAGTTTTATATTTTGTTTCTTAAATTTTCTAAATTATATTAAAAGACGTATCAATGAATTGTTGATGCGTCTTTTTCCATGTATAATATAGTATACAACTAAAACTAAATGTTTATTTTAAAGTAAATGGGGTGAAAAAATGAATTGGTTGAAAAAATTTATGTATGGAAGATATGGCGCAGATCAGCTATCAAGAGCATTACTTATTTTATCTTTTGTATTAATAGTAATAGCAGGTTTATTGCCAAGAAATTTATCCAGTTTAACAGCTATAGGATATATCCCAACACTTGTATGTATTTTTAGAATATTTTCAAAGAATATATATAAGCGTAAACAAGAAAATTATAAATATTTAACATTTGAAAATTCTATGACTAAATGGTTTAAACAAAAATTAAATAGGGCAAAAGATTCAAAAACTCATAAATATTTTACATGTCCAGATTGCAAGCAAAAATTACGTGTGCCAAGAGGTCATGGAAAAATTTCAGTTACATGTCCTAAATGTAAAAAATCATTTAAAGGAAAATCATAGAGAAAAAAATAATAAAATGAAAGAAAAGGGCCTTCCATAATATACAGTATATGTATTATATTATGGAAGTTTTTTTGATTTAAGTTCCATATGAACAATTAGAAGGTATTTTATTTAAAAATATTATTGGGAATGAATAAAATAAATTCATATAATGTGTGTAGAATCTAAAGATGAGATTAAATGGTTCGATAATAAATTTATAGTGTATTTAAGTAGAGAACCAAACATGCAATTTAGGAGGGCGACACTAATGAATAAAATGAAAAATAGGTTTGTAGCATTATTAGTAATATTTACGAGTATAATATCATTTTTACCAGTTGGATTTAGCGGACAAGCAGCTAAGGCAGCAACTATAGGTACAGATGCAACATCAATACAAGTAAATGTGACTGGGAGCACAACTGCACTGACAGCGAGAACAGATACTACAACTAATGAGGAAATCTATACTGTTGTGGGGGTAGAATCTGGATTTGATATATCAGTAAAAGATGTTAGAACTGATGCAGCCACTTTAGAAGCACAAGCAAAAACCAGTAAACAATCAACATCTGGTATTGTAGACCAAAAGGTTGATTTGATTTCTATCAATGGGACACCTTGTTATACTGATGCTGATAATACTATTATTAATCCTATATTAAACGATATTGGTATAGGCATTACCAATTATAGTAAGATTTTGGGGATACCAGATAGAATTGGGAAAACTATAACAGGCTTACCACTAGGCGTTAATAAAATTGAATATAGAATAACTATAACTACACAAGACGTAGTTTATACACCAGAGGAAAAAGATAGTAGTGGAACTGTCACACAAGTTGCAACAACTGAAGTAAAGGCTCCAGTTCCTACAACATATGCTAATCAAAAGATAACAATTGAACATGCAACTACATATGTTGTAGGTAAGATAAATCCAATGACTTTTAAAGCTTATGTTGGTCAAGCAAGTTCATTTAATGATTCAGATGAAATTAGTGATCCTACATTAAATACAAATAATACAGTACCATTTTTATATTCAACAGAAGCACAGCCAGATGCCAATATGGCACTTAGATATACTTTTGATGTACCAGACTCAATTTCAACATTAAAGTATGTTATGACATTTGAGCAAACAATCAATTTGGATGGTGCTAAAGTATACAAAAATGGAACAGAAGCAGTAGAAGGCTCAGAATATACGATTGATGGACGTCAATTGACTGGTAACTTAGAAAGATTAGGACAATCAGATTCAATTGTAGTCAAACTAAATGGAACGAGTAGTATTTCAAAAGCTTATGCAATAGAAATTAGATATAATAATTTATCATCTGATAAAGACTATAGTTTAAAAGATGCAGGAATAACAAAGCTTGATTATAACGATGACAGCACTGTACCAGCATACATAGGAAAGAAATTTGCAATTACTAATGATAAAAGTGGTTTTAAGATTTATAAGGGTGATATATATATAGACTCGAGATCTAGAATGATAAGCTTGGATCCTACTCTTATAAGAAATAAAGATACAGTAGCATACGTAGTGACCAATAATTATGTAGATTCATCAGGTACAACTAGAGTTAAGCAATCTATGCTTAAAAATGGAAAGCAATTTGTTGATTTTATGGCTAGTACGACAAGTAATGAATTACAAGTTGATGTTTATGAAGGTAAAGATGGAAATGTAATAAATTCATCAACTATATTAGCAAGATATCTTTTGAAAGTTAATCTAGAAACTGACAATCAATTTACTATGAATTTGGGCTTTAATAGTTCTTCTACTACTGCCAATTTGACACAACAAGGTGTGGATAAAATAGAAAATATTGTCAATTTTACTACATCTAGGCGTACTTATGATTTATGCTTCGGAGATTTAGCAGCAGATTTAGCTGGACAAGAAGTTGGGGATCCAGTTACAGTATCCTTCACTGGTAAAAGAAGTGATAAAAATGAATACATAAGAGTCTGGCTTGGAGATGATGTAAATAGTACTAATCCTAAAGAAGCACAACCTTCTATAGATAATGAATATAATGATAATTCATCTGATACAGCAAACTATTTAAAAAGAAATACTAGTCTTGATATAACATTGGGAACAGCTAAGAAAATGGTTGTTCAAGCTTATTATGATGAATTTGAAACTAAAAAAGTAAATGGAGTAGATGAGACGGTTTTATCTGGAAGCTATCCGGTGGGAGATAAATATGTATTTTATCTACCTAATAATTATGACATTGCTACTACTCCGACACCAGGCGATAATTCAACTAATGCTTCGTTGAACTTATTAAAGCTTCAAGGTTATACGTTAGAAGATAGTGATGGAAATGAAGGATTTTCAAGCGATAAATTTGATTATACAGCTACTGTTGCAAAAGAAGATACAACTACAAAAATAACTGCGATAGCAGAAGACGATAATATTAAATCAATTGTTGCAACTATTGATGGAGGAGCAGAGTCTTATGATTTAGTTTCAGGAGAAGTAAGTGAACTTCCTTTAAATTCAAGTGGTAAGACAACTGTTCAGATAGTTGTTACAGCACAAGATGGAACTACTAGCACGACATATACTGTTGTAATTAAAAATAATTCAAAGAGTAGTAATGTTAATTTGAAAAATGTAATACTTAATGTGGGAGATTATACTTTTGATCCTACAGCAGATACAACTAAAGTTCGTGTAGATCAAAACGTAACTAGTATTACGGTAAGTCCAATAACACAAGATTCCAAGTCAACAGTTGCTGTAAATGGAGAAAAATACTCAGCAAGTGCCATAAGTGTAAGTCTTAAAGGAACTCAAAAAACGGATATTAGTATAGAAGTTACATCAGAAGATGGAACAGCTAGCAAAACTTATACTTTAGAAGTTTATAGAGTTGATGTTGCTGATTGGAACAATGACCCTAGTAATTCTAATAATGGGAATGATCCAACAGAAGCTGATCAATTCTATGATGAATACAATCAGTGTTGGGTAGATTTAACTAAATATGATGAGTGGGGCAGTGTCAATGGCAAGCCAGCTTATTTTGATAAAAAGAGTAGACAAGTTAAAGAATCTTGGATATCCACTGGTGGGAAAAATTACTATTTAAATAATTTAGGATATAGGGCATCAGGATGGAAAGTTGAAGATGCAGATGGAAAAACATATTATTTAGATCCAACAACTGGAGAAATGAAAAAAGGATGGATGAATTTAAATAATAGCTGGTATTATTTGGGGTTAAATGGCGTAATGCACAAGGGGTGGCTATCATTAAATGGAAAATGGTATTACTTTACTCCAAATGGACAAATGGTAATAAATCAAAGTATGTTTATTGAAGATAAAGTATATAAATTTGGACAAGATGGAGCTATATACTAAAAGGTATCTAATTATATACATATAATAGTGAAAATCATACTTATGCGTATATCCGCCGAAATAAGGGGGCATGCATTTGCTCCAGTTACGGAAGATCTTGATGGATGCTTCTAAGATTACAAGTTGTACCCAAAATGCTTGCTTCAAAGGCACGCGCTCACAGAGAAAGTTCGAGGAACCAAATATAAAATTTGGACTCTCACTTTTTGAACAAGCATATTTGGAACAACTTGTAATCAAGAAGCGTAGCCATCAAAATCTTCAATGTAACATTCCGCAAAAGCAGGCCCCTTTATTTCTAGTTTATATATATTCATAGTATAAGTAAAATTTTAACCCTGTTTATATATATGTTTTAGATAATTTTAATAATATATATTGATATTTCTATGGATATTTACTAAATCAAAGGGGCTGTTGCACAATTAATAAAAATTAATTATGCACAGTCCCTTTTGCAACAACCCCTTTTTTATTTATAATGAAACTATTTTTAATTGTTAATAATTATAAATGTTACTAATTAAAATATAATATTTAAATATTCACAATTGACATCCATAATTTTAGGTAATATAATAAATTATAGTTCAAATTTCGAACATTGAAATTATATAGAAGTTTATCCACAATTGTATTAAAAAAGCTGTGGATTATTAATTCTAAATTGTGGATAAAATTAGGGAGGTTATTATGTTAGAGGATAAATTAGAAGTTTTAAAAGCATTAAATGATAATTTTAATATTAATCAAAGGGAATTAGCTAAGAGAACAAATATGTCTCTTGGAAAGGTTAATGCCGTTTTGAAGGATTTTACTATGGATGGGTTTATAGATAGAATTATTAATAATAGAGGAACTTTATATAAGGTAACTGAAAAAGGAATGAAATTTTTAGAAGAAAATATTGCATCTGCAAAAAGTACTAGATTAAAGATTCATGAAGAAGAAAAGAAAATCGTAAAACAAGCAGTGATACTTGCAGCGGGTAGAGCAGAAGAATTTGGAAAACCAGTGGGAATGCTTGAAATTGAAGATTTTAAATTGATTGATAGAACTTTAAACATATTAAAAGAAAATGGAACAACTAAAATCGTTATTGTAACAGGTTATGAAAGTGAATATTATGAAGAGCATTTTAAAAATAGCAAAAATATAATTTTAGTAAAAAGTGATACTTATAAATGGACAGGGACGATGCACTCTTTGTCTTTAGCTAAAGAATATATTGATGATGACTTTTTACTTGTTGAAAATGACCTGATTTTTGAAAGAAAAGCTATTAAGGAACTGGCAGAAAGTGAAAATCGTGATTGTATACTTTTTACTAATGAAAGTGGTTCAGGAGATGAAGCCTTTGTTGAAATTAGAGATAATCACTTATTTAAAATGTCAAAAGACATTCACCAATTCAATAGAATTGATGGAGAAATGATAGGACTTACTAAAATTTCTTACAAGTTATATAATATGATGCTTGAAGAATTTAAAGGAAATGTTAATCCTTATTTAAATTATGAGTATGTATTATTGGATGTAGCTAGAAATTATAATATTGGATTTGTTAAGATAGATGATCTGGCTTGGGGAGATGCAGATACTCAAAAAGAGTATGAAAAGATTAAAAATTATCTTTATCCAACTATAAGAAGAAGAGAACTTAGTTATGAAATAAATAATATAAAGGATATTATTCGTGAAGCTTTAAAAGTGAAGGATGAAGATATTACAGAAGTTGAACCAGCAGGTGGTATGACAAATAAAAATTACAGAATATGCGTTAAAGGTAGCAGATATATATTAAGAGTTGCGGGAAATGGAACAGAGCAAATGATTAATAGAAATACAGAAATGTTTAATTCTGCAATTGCTTCAGAAAAAGGATATAATGTAGAAGTGCCTTACTTTAGTCTTGAAACTGGAGTTAAAATATCTAAGTTTATAGAAAATGCAGAAACTTTAACTCATAGAAGTATAAAAAAAGAAGAAAACTTAAAACAAGTTACTGGCATTTTAAGAGACTTACACGAGTCCACTGATTTCCATATGGATAATGAGTTTAATATGTTTAGAGAACTTGAGAAGTATGAGGGCATTTTAAGAAAAGATAGAGGCGACTTTTTTGAAGATTATGATGAAGTAAGAGAAAAAGTAATGGCTCTTGAAGAAGAACTAAAAGTTTGCAAAAGAGTGTTTGTACCATCTCATAATGATTTAGTTTCTGAAAATTTAGTTAAGGATACTGAAGATAGAATTTACTTAATTGATTGGGAATATAGTGGGACTAACGATGATATGTGGGATTTAGCAGCACTTTCTTTAGAAAATGAATTTTCAGAA
>JAKBFR010000013.1 GCA_021837545.1 Bacillota bacterium
GATACTATACTTGCAAGGGCTAAGGCTGGAGAATATACTCAAAATGAAATGAAGGGTATAAATAATGAGGATTTAACTAAATATTTTAAAATAAAAGACGATATATACTATATAGAGTCTAAAATTAAGAATATGGTGACTTTTAAGAAACATGATTTGATTTTAGATACATATGAAACTGGGTTTGATTTGATAATATGCAGAAATGTTGTTATTTATTTTAATAATGATAGTAAACAAGAAATTTATAAAAAATTTAGTAATTCATTAAAAAAAGGTGGGCTTTTATTTGTAGGAGCTACAGAAAGCATTTACAATTATAGAGACTATGGATTTGAAAAAGCATCTACCTTTATCTATAAAAAAATATAAAGGAGGACTAAAGATGGATACATCTCAATATATGTCAATGTTTTTAGAAGAATCATTAGAAAATTTACAAACATTAAATGAATCTCTATTAGAGTTAGAACAAAATCCAGAGGATACAGATAAAGTAAATGCAATATTTAGGGTTGCTCATACGATTAAAGGAATGGCGGCAACTATGGGATTTACAGATCTTGCAGAGCTTACACACAAAATGGAGGATGTATTAGCTGAGTTTAGAGAAGGGAAATTAAAAGTAACTCAAGATGTAGTAACAGTATTATTTGATTGTCTTGATACCTTAGAAAAAATGGTTGATAATGTTCAAGAAGGATCTGACGAAAAAATAGAGATAGATAGTATAATTAAAGCTCTAGCTGACATAAAAAATAATGGGAATAAAAGTGGTACATTAGAAAAGATTGAGATAAAAGAAATTACAGAAAATGTTATGGATTTAATAGTTAATGATGATTCAGATCTAGACCTAAATGAATATGATACATCTGTAATTAAACAAGCAAAAGAAAAAGGATTTAATTCAATTGAAATAAAAATAACATTAAGTGAAAATACATTGCTAAAATCTGCAAGAGCATTTCTAATCGTTAAAGATCTTGAAGAACATGGTGAAATTTTAAAATCAGAACCATCAACTCAAGATATTGAAAATGAAGAATTTGATTTTGAATTAAAATTTATTTTAGTAACTAAAAATACTGTTGATGAAATAATAACTGTTGTAAATGGGATTTCAGAAGTAAC
The DNA here is from genome assembly GCA_021837545.1 of Bacillota bacterium. The sequence goes on from JAKBFR010000013.1 coordinate 1,135, forward strand.
TGAAGTTGAAGCTTCATTAATTGAATTTGAAAATATTGAATTAGTAGCTCCAAAAGAAATAGAAAAGAATCAAATAGAAAAGAAAGAAATGCCACAAGAACAAAAAATAGAGAAAAAAGATTTAAGTCAAAACCCAGTACAAATAAACACTGAAGTTGAACAATTATTAACAAAGAAACCAGCTCAAAAGAAAGAAGTTAAAAAAACACATCAATCTGTAAGAGTTGATTTAGAAAAAATAGATAATTTAATGAATATGGTTTCTGAACTTGTAATTTATAGAACAAGATTAGAACAAATAGTTATTTCACATAAATCACAAGAATTAAATGAAACTTTAGAACAAGTGGGAAGAACAACATCTGATCTTCAAGATTTAGTTATGAAAATTAGAATGTTACCATTAGATACAGTATTTAATAGATTCCCAAGAATGATAAGAGATATATCAGTAGAATTAAACAAGGAAATTAACTTTATTATAGAAGGTGCTGATACTGAACTTGATAGAACAGTTATTGATGAAATTGGAGAACCATTAATTCATTTATTAAGGAATGCAGCAGATCATGGTGTAGAATCAGCTGAAAAGAGAATTGCACAAGGCAAGTCACCAGTTGGAACTGTTAAGTTAGTTGCATATCAAGAAGGAACAAAAGCATTAATAAAAGTAATTGATGATGGTGCGGGAATAGACCTTGAAAGAGTAAAAGCAAAAGCTGAACAAAGAGGAATAAACACAGAAGGAATGTCAGATAGTGACATTAAAAACTTGATTTTTGCACAAGGTTTTAGCACTAATGAAGTAGTAACGGATATTTCAGGTAGAGGAGTTGGAATGGATGTTGTTAAGACAAAAATTGCAGCACTTGGAGGTACAGTAGATTTATATAGTGAAGAAGGCAAAGGATCAACTTTTGTTATTAAACTTCCACTTACATTACAAATAATACAAGCTCTACTTGTAAAAATAGGTGAAGAAACACTTGCTATATCATTAGGTTTCATAGATCGAGTAATAGATTATAAAGAAGAAAATATAAAGAGAAGTAATGGAAAAGAAGTTATTGTTTACAGAGAAAATGTAATTCCATTAGTAAGATTAAATGAAACTTTGGATATAGAGGCTAGCGCAACTGATAAGAAATTTGTTATAATAGTGAATGTTGGTGATAAAACTATAGGTTTATTAGTCGATTCATTACTTGGACAACAAGAAATAGTAATCAAACCACTTGGAAAAACACTAAAGAGTTTAGATCAATATATTGGTGCAACTATACTTGGAAATGGTCTAGTAACATTAATATTAGATGTGGGAGCATTATTATAACGACTAAATATAAGAAGTATTTTAAGGAGGGGTATAAGTGGAGTATTCTAATTTTAGCGCTTTACAATTAGATGCACTTAAAGAAGTCTCTAATATAGGTGCAGGAAATGCAGCAACTGCTCTTTCTGTGATGATAGGAAAAAAGGTAGATATGACAGTACCTGCAGTGAATATAATAAAATTAGACGATATAGTGCAAGCAAATGGAGAAGTTGAAGTTGCTGGTACAGTTGTTAGAGTGTTTGGGGATATAGCCGGAAATATTCTTCTGGTATTCGAAAAGCCAACAGCTGAAAATATAATAGAAAAATTAGTGGGAAGCAAGCAATCACCTGAAAGTGAAATGGGCAGTTCAGTATTATGTGAGATAGCAAATATAATATCAGCATCTTATATGAACTCAATATCACAATTAACTAATCTTGCTATGGCACCATCAGTACCAGCTACATCATATGATATGCTAGGTGCAATACTCACAACAACATTTATAGAATCTAATCAATATGATGAATATATATTAGATATAGAAACTGTATTTTTAGATGATACAGAAGAAAATATAGGTGGGCATTTTTATTATATCCCTATGCCAGGATCATTAGAAAGAATATTAGAATCTATAGGAATAAATTAAATTTTGGAGGTAAAATTATATGGCTAGAGTTTTGATTGTGGACGATGCAGCATTCATGAGAATGATGATAAAGGACATTTTAGAAAAGAATGATTTTGAAATAGTAGGAGAGGCAAATAACGGAATAGTTGCAGTAGATCTTTATAAGAAGGAAAAACCAGATGTTGTTACAATGGATATAACTATGCCTGATATGGATGGTATAGAGGCCGTTAAACAAATAAAAGCATTTGATCCAAATGCTAAAGTAATCATGTGCTCTGCAATGGGACAACAATCAATGGTTATGGATGCAATAAGAGCAGGGGCAAAGGACTTTATAGTAAAACCATTCCAAGCAGATAGAGTTTTAGAAGCTATAAAGAAAGTTGTAGGCTAGTTATATCAATTAACAATTAACAATTGAGGTTGAAATTTCAACGGAATTTCTGAATAATTGAGAATTGATAATTGAGAATTGAAAATTGTTAAGGAGGTTAAGAAAATGCAAATAGTAGTATTCAAATTAGGAGAAGAACATTTTGCAGTAGAAACAGAAAGAGTTCAAAGTATCAATGATACTATGGGGATTACAATAGTACCTAAATCTCCACGTTATATTAAAGGATTAATAAATTTACGTGGAAGCATTAAATCTCTTGTTGACATAAATTTGTTATTGAATGTAACTCCTGGCACTGAACAAAATAATATAATAATTTTAACAGTTAAAGATGAAGAAATAGGAATAACAGTAGATGAAGTTGAAGAAGTTCTAGATATAGATGAAAAAAGTATACAAAAATTAGATAAGGAAGCAGATAAAGAACAACCTTATATAAAAGGTATACTGAATTATGATGAAAAACTTCTTACAATAATAGATATTGATAAACTATTAAAGTGATTATGAAACTAATTATTGAAATGAGGGAATAAAATGGCAGATGTATTATCGCAAAATGAAATAGATGCCTTGTTATCAGCCCTATCTACAGGTGAATTAGAATCAGAAGAAGTTGGAAAAGAGGATGAAAATCATAAAATTAAACTTTATGATTTTAGGAGTCCTCAAAAATTCTCAAAGGAACATATAAGGACTCTTGAATTGATTCATGACAATTATGCAAGAATTATTTCTAACTACTTAACTGGTCAAACTAGACAAAATGTTAAAGTTAAAATAGAAACTGTAGAGCAGATATCATATGAGGAATTTATACATTCTGTACAAAACCCTACTATTATTACGATATTTAAAATGCCACCATTATCAGGCACAATAATATTTGAAACTAATCCCCAATTTTCCCTTCAAGTAATAGATATTTTACTTGGAGGAAAAGGAAATAGGAAAATTGAAACAAAAGAATTCACAGATATTGATAAAAATATAATGCGACAAATTACAGCTGGAATGATAAGCAATTTGAGATTAGCGTGGGAATCTATTTTAGATGTAGAACCTGAAATTGAAGCAGTTGAAACAAACCCTGCAGTAAATCAGACTATGGCACCTAATGACCCAGTAGCATTGATAACATTTTCAGTAGAGATGAATAAACGTAGTACTTTTATAAATATGTGTATTCCTTATTTAAGTATAGAAAAAATATTGGATAAATTAGTAGTACAATACGCATTCAGAAATGATGACGAAAGTCTTATGGCTGAATCAAGAGAAAAAATAGAAAAAGGTATTAATAAAGTTGATGTTGATGTAATAGCTGAACTTGGACATACTAATATAACTGTAGATGATTTTTTAAGATTAACAGTAGGTGATGTAATTAAACTTGATACTAAAAGTTCATCCCCAATAAAGGTATATGTAGGTAATGAAGAGTGTTACTATGCGAAACCGGGTATAACAGGAAAGAACATGGGGGTTATTATTTTAGACATAACAGATAAGGAAGTGAATGAATATGAGTAATAACTTTTTATCACAAGAAGAAATAAATGCATTATTAGCAGGAGAAGATACATCTTCTAGTGAAAGCGAAAATACATCATCTGATGAAAACAAATCGGAAGAAGAAATCATAACTGATATTGATAAAGATTTATTGGGAGAAATTGGAAATATCTCCATGGGTTCAGCTTCAACAGCATTATATCAACTTATCAATCAACAAGTTAACATAACTACACCAGTAGTAACCGTAACGACTTTAAGGGAAATAAAAAAAGCATTTGAAACTCCTAATATTGTTTTAGATATTCAGTATGTTGCAGGTATAATAGGAAGAAATATATTAATTATAAAAATCTCAGATGGTTTAGTTATATCGAATCTTATGATGGGTGGAGATGGAAATATAACAGATGCTCACGAATTATCTGAAATAGAAATTAGTGCAGTATCAGAAGCTATGAATCAAATGATAGGTTCAGCAGCCACATCAATGGCTACTATGTTTGGAAGAAAAGTTGATATATCACCACCAACATCAAGAATAGTAGAAGATGGATCTTTACCACTTTCAGATGCTATATCAGAAGATGAACCAATAGTTAGAGTATCATTTAAGATGACTATTGGTGATATTGTAGATAGTAACATAATGCAAATATTCCCAATTAAAACAGCCAAGAATATTGTATCAATTATGACCGGAGAAGATAAAGTAGAAGAAGTGGCAAAAGTAGAACCAACTAAAGCCACATACAGTGAACCAATTGTGAATAAAGAAATAAATGAGAGACAAGATACTGTTAGAGTAAATGAACCACAATATCAGCCGGAACCGCAGTATCAGTCACAATCTCAATATGAGCAACCTATGCAAAGAATGCAACAACCAGTGGAAGTTCATTCAGCTGCATTTGAACCATTAGTTCCTCAAGATAATATTCCACCAATAAGAAATATAGATTTAATATTGGATGTTCCTTTAGATATATCTGTAGTTTTAGGTAGAACTAAAAAGAGCATACAGGATATTTTAAATTTGGGAACTGGTTCATTAATAGAATTGGATAAACTTGCAGAAGAACCAGTTGAAATATTAGTTAATGGAAAACAAATAGCACTTGGAGAAGTTGTTGTTGTTGATGAAAACTTTGGAATAAGGATAACTAATATAGTAAGTAGTGTTGAAAGAATAAAGAGAATTAGATAAAAACTCCCCACAGGGGAGTTTTTTTTATATACAGAAACTACGGGTATTTCGAAACATAGATACCAAAAGTGATAATTAGGGTTAATTGAATAAACTACCGAAATGAAGGTTATGCATTTGTTCGGGTTACTGAGGATTTAGCTGTGAATTTCTATCAGTAGAAGTTGCCCCCATTTAAGCATGCTCCCAATATTCATTAAGACAAGCATAAATGGAACAACTTCTACTGAAGAAATATCTACAGCTAAATCCTCTGATGTAACGCCTCCGCAAAAGCATGACCTTCATTTCTGGTATATACATATACTTAAGATACACGTCTAATTTTAAATTGGGTATCTATATGTTAAATACTTAAATGCTATTAATTAACCATGAAAATTTAATATTAATATTGTTTTAAAATATTTTATTCATATAATAAGTATCTTTTTATGTTTCGCCATACCCTTAAACTATTTATAAGGACTAGAGCAATAAATATTAAGGACAAATTGTGGCTATCTTTTAGTGAAGATGAAGGTTATGAAGAATTTTCTCCATGGGCATCGATAATGATTGATGATGGAAAGGTAATAAATCATTATTTTAACGCAATAAAATTAAATGCAACAAAGACTAAATTAAATATTGATGGAGCTTGCAATAAAGATTTAGCAAGACTAAAAGGAAATTTGTGTGTAGTTAAAGAAAGATTACAAATTAATTCGTATGATAATATTGCGGAAGAATTAGCTTATGAAATAGCAATGAGATTAGGTATTGACTGTTCACCAGCTGGTATGTTCCCTAATGGATTATGTTTTTCAATTATAGATGAAACTAAAGACTTAATTCCAGTGAATATATTAATAGGATTAGAACAAGGTAGTTTTGAAGAGGGTAACCTCTTCTTTTTTTGTTCGTCCAGCGTGTTTCCTTAACTAATGAAACTTGGTAACACACTGAGCGAAAAAGCTCAAAAATTATTTTTGAGTTTTACCTACTAAATAAAAAGATTGTATTATTTTGAAGGAAAAAAATTTCATTGAAATCTATAAAACTTTATTTATAAAGCATATATCTTAAATGTAGGGAATAAAATTAACCCTTAAATTTTAGTGAGAAATCAAAATTAAAAAATAATTTATAAATGAAGGAGTTTGGTAAAATGAGAGAAAAAATATGCACATTAAAAAAGAGCAGCTATGCTGCAATTAAGAACTTTTCACATTAAAAAAGAGCAGCTATGCTGCATATAAGAACATTTTTGTGGATTAACTTGTTAGTATATAAATATGAAGGGGAATGATGGATATGAGAGAAAGAAAATATGTAAAGTTCAGAATTGACATGTATGAGGATACTAAATTTAAAATAATAGACAGAATGATTAAAAGAGATCTTATTCACTATTCTTGGAATAGGCTTGTTATTTTGGCAGGGAAGGTTAATAAAGAAGGCGATTTATATATGTCTAAGAATATTCCATATACCGTAGAGACCTTAGCAATAGAATTTAATAGAGATATAGATGAAATAAAAGCTGCTTTAGATGTATTAATAGAATTAGAAATGATGGCACTTACAGAAGATAAAGTTTATACAGTAAAGAATTTTGCAAAGCATCAAAATATTAAGATTAAAGAAAAAATCGAAAATAAGGATATAGAAAATCACATAAATGATATGGAAAATAACATAATGAAAAATGAAGTTCAAAAAGAAAAACATTTAAAAAATGAAACGTGTACAGTCAAAAATGAGGAGGATAATAGCAAAGTAAATAAAATTGATGTAGTGCCACTATTAGATTATGCTGGGACAAATTCAGATGATGTAAATAAATGTGATGATAATATAGAGAAAGAAATAACTATGAGTAGTCAACATAACAATTCGCCAATAATTTTAGATATGAAAAAGAATCAAAAGCCAAATAAAAAGAATAAAAAAGCAAGTAAGAAGAAAATTAGAGATGATATTATTGAAACAGGAGAGGATAATCTCATAAATATTATGGAAGAAGAAAATGTGGAAGATTTATTTTGTTGGACTACTGGAGAAGATATGAGTTTGGGTGTGGATGAGAAAATAGTATCGGAATGGGGATTTTAAATGGCTAAATTTCTTGTTATATAGGAAACAGCTTACGGAAATTGCTGTGGATAACCTTTATATTTGACAGTAGGAAGATTTTGTTCAATTTATCTATAAACTTATAAAAGAAAAGGACGATAACTATAGTAATAGATAATAGAGTAAAGAATGGAGAAATGAAATATGAGTATTGAAGGAATAAACAGATCAACGTATATAAATGCATATAAATCAAATTCTAATAAGCCTGTAGATAAGGTAAACAAAACTAAAGATGTAGATAGAATTGAAATTTCAGAACTTGGGAAAAGTCTTAAAGGGTATTCGCTAAGTAATGATATAGGAAATGCACAAAAAGTGGCTGATATCAAAAATAAAGTAGATAGTGGCACATACAATGTTGATGCTAGATTAACTGCAAAAAGTCTATTAAATTCAATGAAGGAGAATAATTCATAGATATGATAAATGAACTTATTAAATTAATACAAAACCAAGAGGAAGATTTAAAAAATCTATTAGAATTATTAGAAACTCAATATATGATGATAATGAGTAAGGATGTATTTGGTTTGGAAGGATTAGTTGATAAGATTAATGAATGTGGTAAGAGAATTGCAAAGGAAGAAGTTATAAGAAGGAATTTAATTGGTGAAGAGAGCATTATAAATATTGTTAATAAATCAGATAATGAAGAGCTTAAAAGACTATATGGTGAAATACAAGGTACACTAAACTTAGTACTTTCGCAAAAAGAAACAAATGATTTATTATTAAAACAACAAATAATATTTAATAATAAGATGTTAGCGTTTATAAACCCTAGTAGAGAGATAAAAACTTATAATTCATATGGTAATTTATCTAGATAAATTATCTGGTAACAGTGAACGATTAAGAGAAAGTGAGAAATGAAATTTTATATTTTGTTCTTAAAGCTTTCTCTTTGGATTTATCCTAAATAGTCAAACGAAAAGGAAGGTAGTGAAAACATATGGCAGGATTATTTGATACATTTAACATTGCTATAAGAGGATTAAATGTACAACAAAATGCAATAAATACAACATCTCACAATATTGCTAATGCTAGTACGACAGGATATTCAAGACAAAGAGCAGTAGCAGAAACAACAACTCCTTTTGGAGGTATGTCAAGATTTGATTCATCTGGTGTTGGACAAATTGGAACGGGTGCTGAAATAACATCAATACAAAGAATTAGAGATTCATTTATAGATTATCAAGTAAGAAGTGAAACAGGAACGTCTTCATATTATACATCCCAAAGTGATACTTTAACTAAGGTAGAAGATGTTTTTGGAGAACCATCAGATACTGGAATACAAGAACTTACGACTCAATTTTTTAGTGCATTTCAAGAAGTATCAAAAAGTCCTGATAAATCTGATGTAAAAACAGTAGCTATTCAAAAAGCATCATCATTGGCAGATGCAATAAATTATACTTATAATCAACTGAAAAAGACTAATGAAGACACTCAGTCAGTCTTACAAACTAATGTTATAGATGTTAACAGTTATTTAAATCAAATAAATCAATTAAACCAACAAATTAGAGGTGTGTCAGCAGTAGGGCAAACACCAAATGATTTAATGGATAAAAGGGATAATCTCTTAGACGAATTAAGTAATAAATTTGGACTAAAAATTGATAAAGATAATTTCGAAACAATAAATCTTTCTTCAACAGAATATCCCAATTCACCTTTGGTAAAATCAAATCCAAGTGATACAGATTATTCTAGACTTTCATATGTTAAGAGTGCAGTTGCCAATGCGGATGGCACTGTTAATGTGGAATATTATCCTTTGGGGAATGAAAATGCTGCAACTAAGACATTTACAATAGCAGCTGATGGAACAGCAGCTCAACAGGCAAATGCCAAAGAATTAGCTGATAGCTTAACACAAAATAGAATTTTAATAGGAGACAAAGATGGAGTAGTAGGAACAACAACAACAACAACAGATGCAGCAGGGAAAACAACAACTGTTACAACTCCGTTCACAACACCTTCAGCTTCAGACGTAAATAAAATCACATTCCAAACTTATAAATATGATGGAAACACAAATAATGTGGATAATAACCATGTAAAAGGTGATATAGCTGCCAACCAATCAGTACAAGAAACTATAAAAGGATATATGGATAATTTGGATAGGCTTGCAGCAGGTTTAGCTTATTCAGTTAATGCAATTCAAACAGCAAATATAGATGGAAGTTCAACTGCTTCGTCTTCTCAAGGTCTATCTAAAAATCTTATATTCACAAATGCAGGTAATACAGCTACTGATACTGGAATTACAGCTGCAACAATAAAAGTAAATAGTGATTTAGTAACAGATCCAACTTTACTAAATTGTAATACAACATCAACAAGTGGAGAAGGCGATGGAGCAAGAGCTAATTCAATTGCTAATCTTAATGTATTAAAAATGAATTTAAGTAATATAACATCAACAGCAGATTTAACTACAATGGATAGAAAAACATTCCTAAATGATGCTGGAATAGGTACATCTGGGACAGGTTTTTCAGATACTACTTGTTTAAATTTAACATCTGGAACAGATGGATCAACAGCAGATTCCTATTATAAGACAATAGTAAATAATCTTGCTGTGGCTAATCAAGAAGCAACTAGAATATCTGGTAATCAAGAGACGATATTAGCAAATTTAAATGATCAAAAATCAGCAGTTTCTGGGGTTTCATTAGATGAAGAAACAACCAATTTAATACAATTCCAACATGCATATCAAGCAAATGCAAAGATGATATCTACAATAAATGAACTATTAGATGTAGTAATAAATGGGTTGGTGAAATAAGTTGGATTTCAGATTAAGAACTAGGAGGAACAACTATGACAGGTAGAATAACAAGCAATATGCTTACTTCAAATTATTTAAGAAATATGAAAAGAAATCTAAATAATATGCAAACATTTCAAAATCAATTAGCATCAGGTAAAGTGATACAAAAAGCTTCTGACAATCCATATACGGCATCAAGAAGTATGCAACTTAATACTGAAATTTCTTATAACACACAATATAATGAAAATATAAAAGATGTATCAAATTTGCTTGATACCACTGATACAGCCCTGTCACAAATGGGGAATGTTTTTGGAAGAATAGAGACCTTACTTGTGAATTCTGGAAATGGAGCTTATGGGCAAGACGAAAGAACTTCAATTCAAGATGAAGTTAAAGAAAAAGTTAATGAATTATCGCAAATTTTAAATACTAGTTTTGATGGTTCTTATATATTTGGAGGAACAAAAACAGCTTCAAAACCTACAACCGTAGTAAATGGGGTTTTAGAATATGCAGATAAGGATGGAAATGGAATTGGTAGTACTAGTAACCTGTATAAGAGAGCCGATGGAACAATTACAGATTCAGCTACTACTGCTAATAATCCATACACTTTAAATGCAGCAGATATAACAGCGCTTCAAACTGAATTAGGTACTTCAACTGATACTGCAAGAATAGCTGAGCTTAATACATTAATAGGACCTCCAGCAGCTACATCTGCATATAAGAAGGCAGACGGAACAATTACAACTTCAGCTACTACTGCTAATAATCCTTATACTTTAAATTCAGTAGATATAACAAATCTCAAAACTGAATTAACTACTGCAGTTGATCCAAGAAAAACTGAAATTAATAATGTATTAACAAAACAAGTTTCAATAGCTCAAATAAATTCAAAATTACAAGTTGATATTTCAGAAGGTATTAAAACTAATTATAATAAAACCGCAATTGATATATTAGAGTTTAAAGATAAAAGTGGAAATACTATCAATGTTTCTAATCTTATATCAAATATTATAAATAATTTAGGGTCTACTAATCAAACACAAATCAATCAATTAACGGGTCAAAATTTAAGTGATATACAGTCTGTAACAGCTAATTTGTTACAAAAGAGGTCTGAAATAGGAACTATGCAAAATAGAATGGATTCAGCACAAACGAATAACGAGACTCAAAATGATAATATGACAAATATATTATCTAAAACAGAAGACATAGACTTTACAGAAAAGACTATGGAATATTCAACAATGCAAACAGTGTATACAGCATCACTACAAACTAGTGCAAAAATATTACCAATGACCATATTAACTTACTTATAGTTAGGAGAAGATAAATATGAAATTTATTTCTAAAATACATGGTGAAATGCAATATGAAGAAAATAATATAATTACTTTTAATAAAGGTATTCCAGGATTTGATAAATTAAGGAAATTTATCCTTTTAGGTTTAGAAGAATATGAACCATTTAAATTACTACAATCATTGGAAGATGATGAAATTTCACTAATAGTAACTTCACCATATGAATTTTTTGATGACTATGAAATTAAATTAAGTGAAGAAATAATTAAAAATTTAACAATAAATTCTCCAGAACAAGTAATGATATTAACTACAGTGACATTAAATTCAGATGTAAAAAAAATCACTACCAATCTACAAGGACCTATAGTTATAAATACTTCTACTAATTTTGGGGAACAAATAGTATTAGATAATTCTAAATATAAAGTTAAAAGTCCTTTAGTATAAGGGGGTAGAAGATGTTAATTATAACTAGAAAAAAAGGTGAATCTCTTATGATTGGGGATAATATAGAAATTATTATAAGCAAGATAGATGATGGAAGTGTCAAAATTGGAATAAAAGCTCCAAGAGATATTGAAATATTAAGAAAAGAACTATATGAAGAAGTAGAGCGAGAAAATAAAGAAGCAACTCAAATTGATATTAGTATGTTAAGGAATATAAAGAAAAATTAGATATTAAAAGTCAATTAAACAAGGAGGTAATATAAACATGGATGTTAATAATATAGGACAAAATTCAGTTAATTTAAATGCGTATAGTTCAAATTTATCAGATTATACACAAACTAATACTGAGGCGGCAGTTCCACAAGTTCAAAAAATTGAAACTAAAACTTCAAAAGATAATAATACTGAAAAGCAAGAATATAGCAAAAAAGATGTAGATAATGCATTAAATAAAATAAATAACTTTTTAAAAGATGATAAAACTCATGCAGAATATACTTATAATAAAGAAATGAAAACAATGATGATAAAAGTAATAGATGAAAATACTAAGGAAGTTGTATTAGAAATTCCACCGAAAAAGATTTTAGACATGGTAGCTAGTATGCTGAGACAAGTAGGTTTGTTAGATAAAAAAGCTTAATTTAATATAAAATCCAAAGGAGGAAGCTATAGTTGGAATTTAAATTAAATAAGATTGACACAGATATCAGAAAAAAGATGCAAGAAGAAATTAAAGAAGATAAAGTTCATTCTGGTAAAGGTATGAATGTAACAAAAGATTTAAAAGATGAAAAAAATGAATATATTAATTTAGATGAAATTAAAGAAGAAAGCGAAAAGAAATATATTACAATAGACGGGGTAAAACATAATAACAAAAATATAAGTATAAAAGTTGAAAAAGTTGAAAAAATAACTGATGAAAATTCTAAAGGCAGAATTTTGGACAAGAAAAAATAGGAGGATTTATAAATGAATTCTAATGGATATAATGTTTATAAAAATAATTCTGTAAACTATGCATCAAAAGAACAATTGTTGTTAATGCTGGTTGAAGGGGCAGTTAAGTTTTGTAAAATAGCTAGACAAGCTATTGTGGATAAAGATATAAAAAAGGCACACGATGCTTTAGTAAGAACACAAGATATATTTTCAGAGCTTATGGTTAGCTTAGACACAAAAGTAGGAGATTGGGCAGTTCAATTATTTAGAGTATATGCTTTTATTAAAGAAAAATTAATTGATGCGAATATGACTAAAAATTTAGAAATCATAGATGAAATCCTTCCTCTTATAGAAGACATAAATGAAACCTGGAAAGAAGCTTACAAGAGAGCTAAGAAATAAATGCAATTGTTTATTATAAAAAGGAGTGATTATATATGACAAGTATTTATCCAAGTAGCACGAGTTCAACTACTAGTAGTAGTACTTCAAGTGCTAATTTATTAAGAATATCAGGTATGGCATCGGGTATTGATACAGACTCAGTAGTTAAATCTATGGTTTCAAACTATCAAGCTAAGATAGATAAAGCAAATCAAGCTAAGCAACTATTACAATGGAAACAAGATGGATATAGAAATATTATACAAGGTATAAAAGGATTGCAGGACTATTTTGATCCACTTTCAAGTAAGTATATTCTATCTAGCAATTCTTTAAATATTAATACAGCTACAAGTGATGCTACTTCTGTAGTTTCAGCAACTGCGGCATCAACTGCTCAGGCTGGGACTTATCAAGTGACTGTAAATAACATGGCTACACAGGCAAAAATTCCGGGTTCATCATTAAACACTATGGTGAAAGTTCTACCGGCAGATGTCACAAAGTGGTCTGGGGCAAATTTAACTTTAGATGATGGAACTACTCCTCCTCCTAATATAGCATTAGATACTAACATAACAGATACTAGTGGAAATGGTACAGCTTTAGATGAAGTTGTTGCAAACATTAATAGTAAAATATCAGCAACATCTTTAGTTGGGAAAGTTTCAGCAACATATGTTAATGATGCAAGTGGTAGTTATATAAAATTTATAAGTTCTAGTGCAATAAAGTTAACAGCAACAACTGCACCTACTATACCTAATCCTACTCCGACGGCTGGCGACTTAGTTTCAGCTCTTAATGTTAATAGTGGAATATCTTCAAGCACAAAATTATCAGATTTAGGTATTTCTATAGGAACAGTAGCAGCAGGAAAAGGTATAAACTTTACTGTTAATGGTATAAAAGTTCCTTTGGATGTAGATAACACAACTACAGTTCAAAATTTAATGGATGCAGTTAAAAGTGCAACTAGTGGCGCAGTTACAATGAGTATGGACGATACAACTGGAAGTATTTCATTTCAATCAAAAAATTATGGTTCTACTTCAAGTGTAACTTTAGCAGATGATGCAAATGGTACATTAAGTACACTAAAGGTTCCAAAGCCACTTGCAACGTTAACTGCAACAGGGACAGATGCAAATGTAACTATTACTGCACCAGGACAAGCAGCTACAACAACAACCCAAAGTTCAAATCAATTCACAATAAACGGGATGAGTTATAACCTTGTTAAGGCAGGAACTGCTAATGTAACCGTAGCAGCAAATACAGATAATGTTGTTAATAATATTAAGAGTTTCATTACAGATTATAATACAATAATATCAACAATTAATACAAAATTAACAGAAAAGAAAGATAGTGGTTATCCTCCATTAACTGATGCACAAAAATCAAGTATGAGTGACTCTCAAATCACTGCATGGGAAACTAAAGGAAAAGTTGGGGTGCTTAGAAATGATGACTATTTAAGTAGTTTAATGACTCAATTGCGACAAACATTTTCACCTGTATATAATAGTTATAATAGTGCAGATACTAGCACTGGAAAAATAGCGTTAAGCTTTGGTAAATATGGCACTAATGCTATAGGAATAGATACTTCAACAGACTATACAGATGGAGGTAAGCTTGTCATAAATGATGAATCAAAATTAAAAAGTGCTGTTGAAAATAATCTTGAAGATTTTAAAAAATTATTTATTGGAACTTCTTCAGCTCCAGCTTTATCTACTGATCAATCTTATATTGGTTCAAAAAACTACAATGAAGATGGAATATTTACAAGAATGAACAAGATACTTACAAATTATGTAGCAACTCCGGGTTTGGGGAAAGATGGTACTTATACTTTATCTGGATCTATGAATATATTCGTAAATAAGCAATATGATTACAGTATGTCAGGTTCTTCTGGTCATAATACATTACCTGACCAAGTATATAGTAAGACTTTAAGTGTTAGTAAATTTCAAACTCAACTTTCAGATGCTCAAACTAGGTATTATGCTAAATTTACAGCATTAGAAACTGCTATGAATTCTTTGAATGCACAACAGAGTCAACTTACATCTATGCTTGGCTAGCTATAGGATTGGAACAAGTGCTTGGATGTAATTTACAGTTGATAATAATCCTTGTCACTTGTTCATTAAAATAAAGTGGGTGATAAATTGAACTTAGAGGAAAATTTTATTAAATATAAAGACATCACTTTGACTATTATTGAAATAATTAAAGCAGAGGAATATGAAAAACTTGATGAAATCTTTCAGCAAAGGCAATTAATTTTAGATAATATTAATAAAATTAATTATTCAAAAGAAGAATTAAGAAAGTTTTATTTTCAATATGATATAGATAAATTAGATAAAACATTAGCTTCAGAAATGAAAGTTAAAAAAGAAGATTTACTGGAAAAAATAAAAGGAAACCAAAAAAGACAAGTAGCAATGAAAGGATATAACAATTTATCCGCTAAAGCTGTGTTCTTAAGTAAAGAATTTTAAAAAAAGTTATGGAAAAAATACATGAATTAATATGACTTTTTTATAAAATTTTTAAATATGAAGCAAAAGTACTATAAAGTATTAAGAATTTTAAACGAATATATAAATATAAGATTTAAATATGTATTACTTATAACATAATGAATAAAAAGTTTAAAAAATTTAAAATAAATCCTAAAGTAGTATGTAATTAAGTCGAATATAAAAATATAAAGCTTATAAGCTATTAACTCTTAAGAGTTGATATAAATTAAAAACAAAGAATGGACATGGAAGTCCAAAACTTAAAAATCAAGGAGGAACATATTATGATAATTAATCACAATTTAGCAGCTAACAATGCAATCAGAAACATGAATTCTAACACAACAAATGCAAGTAAATCAATGCAAAAACTTTCTTCAGGTCTTAGAATCAATGGTGCAGCAGATGATGCAGCAGGATTAGCTATATCTGAAAAAATGAGAGGTCAAATTAGAGGGCTTGATCAAGCTTCAAGTAATGCACAAGACGGTATTTCATTAACACAAACAGCAGAAGGTGCATTAAATGAAACAACTTCTATTCTTCAAAGAATGAGAGAATTATCAGTTCAAGGATCAACAGATACAAATACAACAACTGATAGAGGTAACATTCAAGATGAAATGGATCAATTAACTAAGGAAATTGATAGAATTTCTAATACAACTCAATTCAATACTAAAAACCTTTTAGATGGTTCTATGGGAAGTGCTGTTGGAAC
The DNA here is from genome assembly GCA_021837545.1 of Bacillota bacterium. The sequence continues at coordinate 17,510 of JAKBFR010000013.1, forward strand.
AGCTGTAAAGAGTATTGATACAAATACAAGCTTATTATCATCAGGTGGTGCTGCAGTTAAAGCAGCTACTACATTAATAGGCGCTGAAGATGCTTCGAAAAATAATTTAGGAATTGTTTCAGGTGATAAAGTAACAGTTTCTTATGTTAAAAATGGAGCTTTAGTAACTGCTACAACTAGTGTTGTTGCAGCTACAAAATTATCAGATTTGTCTGTAGCCGCTGGTCCAACTATTGCGTCAGGTACAAATGGTTCCCTAACAGCTACTGCAGCTACAGCAGGATTTCAAACTGGTATTTACGGGCTAACTATTACTGTTAAAGATGCAACAGGAAACGTTAAAACTGCAGCTACAAATGCTTTGTCAGCTTTTTCAGAAACAACAAGTGCTCAAAATACTAGACTTGATGGAAGTGCAACTTTCCAAATAGGTGCAAATGCTGGTCAAACATTAAATCTTTCTATTAATAATATGTCATCTTCAGCACTTGGAGTTGCAAACTTAAAAGTTGGTAATCAATCACAATCTAGTGCAGCTATTACAGTTATTGATGCAGCTACTGCAAAAGTATCTTCTGAAAGATCAAAGCTTGGAGCTGTTTCAAACAGATTAGAACATACTATAAATAATTTAGGAACTTCATCAGAAAACTTAACATCTGCTGAATCAAGAATAAGAGACGTTGATATGGCAAAAGAAATGTCAACTTACTCAAAGAACAATATTTTATCTCAAGCTGCTCAAGCTATGCTTGCGCAAGCTAACCAACAACCACAACAAGTACTTCAATTATTAAGATAGTTGATTTATGGGGTTGAATTTTAAAGAGGGTAGTATGTTTACTACCCTCTTTATTTATAATATAATAATTTCATAAATAATGATTTCTTAATAGTAAGATGAAGGGAAGAAAGCAATATGCATAATGATATGGATAAGGTTAACAATATAATAGAGAATATAAGAGATAATATTTATGATTATAATTTAAAAGATATGTTTAGTAATATTGATTCGTTAATTTTTGAAATATCAAGTTGTGTTAACTTAGAAGAAATGCCTAAAGATAAAATTAATGTTTTCAATACTATATTAGAAAATATTAATATTTCCATCAAAAACAAAGACTATCAATTATTGTCAGATATCTTGAAGTTTCAGTTAAAAGATTTTGTAGAAAATATATAACTAAAGGTTGGATAAATGTATGAATTTTTACGAAGAAAATTTAAATTTATTTAAAAATGAAATTCCCATTTTATATGAAACTGTTATTAATGAAAAATCAATTTTTGATATAGGGGTAGAGTCAATAGATGAAACTTTGAATTTTACAGTTACAAAGGATGATAAAAAGTGTTTTATCCATAGCATATTTAATATAGGGGAAGAAATGAATAAAATGTTCCAAAAAGTGGGGGAAAATACAAATACATTAGTGATTTTTGGAGTTGGAAGTGGATATGCATTAAACTACTTAAAAAATAATTTCAAAAGTATAAAAAATATTTTGATAATAGAGCCTAGCCTAGATATTTTTAAAAAATTTATGGAAAATTTAAATTTATATGATGCAATAAAAGAATTTGAAAACATAACCTTTGTCGTAAACAAAGATATAGATACTGTAAATTATATAGTATTTAATTATATAAAAGATAAAATTGGAAGGGCCATCAGTGCAGTATATAATATTTCTTATAGAATACTTTTTGATGGCTATTATGAAAATATTAATAAAACAATAGTAGATTTTATAAGTAAAACTAAAATCAATTTGGTGACTAATAACTATTTTAAAGAGCAATGGACATATAATCCTATAATGAATATGTCAAAAGAAGGACTATTAATAAATAAATTATTTAATGAATTTAATGGAAAATCAGCCATTATAGTTTCAGCAGGACCTTCTTTAAATAAGAATATACATTTACTTAAGTATGTAAAGGATAAAGCTTTAATAGCTGCCGTAGGAACAGCTTCTAAGATATTGGATAGTAACAATATAAAACCTCATTTTAGATTTGCTATGGATAGTGGAAAAACCGAAAAACTTATTTTTGAAAATTTAGTGGAGGACGATTCTACATTAGTTTACTCAGATAGGGTACAGCATGAAGTAGTTCCTTTATTTAAAAGGCGATTAAAGATGATTTTAGATTTAGATTATTTGACTAACTATGTTTATACTAAATCTAAGATAGAATATGAAACTTTAAGTAGTGGATTTTCAATTGCCAATACAGCTCTCAGTACATTAATTAAGCTAGGATTCAAAAATATTATTTTTCTAGGACAGGATTTATGCTATACAAAAGATAGATTATATGCTGATGGATCTTGGTTAAAAGATGATAAGATTAATATAAAAGATAAAGTATACAATTACATAAAAATTAAAGATATAAATGGAAATGATGTTTATACTTTAGAGTCATTTCTAGGAATGAGAGCGATATTTGAAGAAATAGTATATTTAAATCCAAATGTTAATTATATAAATGCGACTGAAGGTGGCATTGGTATTAGAGGAACTAAGATAAAAACATTCCAAAATGTTATAGATGAAGATTTGATAGAAAAGTATGATTATGATAGTTTTTTTGATGACTTATTTAAACAGAATAAGGATGATAAAGATTCAAAAAAAGTACTCAATACAATAATTAATTTAAAGAATGAAATTGATAAAATGATTAAAATCAATGATTTAAGAATAGAAGGATTGAAAAAAATAGATAGGCATTTAGAAGGTGGACTAGGTATCAATAAAATAGAACATGAAACTGCATATTTAAATAAATATGAAGTAGATTTGAGAAAGATAGATTCTTATAACAATTGTATTAAATTGATTATGGACGATATTTATAAAGTAATATTAACTAAATTCAAATATGAAGGTGAAGATGCTAAAGAAGCTATTTTAAATAGCAAAAAAGTACTGGAGCTTATTAGTTATGAATTAAAAAGATATTTGCTTTATTTTAAAGCTTGTATAAATGAAATGAAGGATAGTACAACGATTTTGTAACTTAGCAACTGTCAAAAAATTGATATGATAAATATGCATATAATACATGGGTGTTATTGAAGTTAGATTATAAAAAAATGATTGAAAAATTAAATTTTCGTAAAAGGGAGTGATAACATATGAATGTAGTATGTATTGTTCAAGCTAGGATAGGGTCTACAAGGTTGCCAGGTAAAGTTTTAAAAAAAATATGTGACAAAACAGTATTAGAACATGATATTGATAGATTAAAAAGAGTGAAAAATATTAATGAAATAGTAATTGCTACAACAAACTTAGAAAAAGATAATGCGATAGTGGAAGAAGCAAATAGATTAGGCGTTAAATGTTTTAGAGGTTCAGAAGAGGATGTTTTATCTAGATATTATTATGCGGCAAAGGAAAATAATGCGGATGTGATTGTGAGGATCACTAGTGATTGTCCACTTATAGATAGTGAAATTACCGAAAAAACTATACTTTTTTATCTAGAAAATAGTGATAATTATGATTATGTAAGTAACTCTTTAAAAAAAACTTATCCAAGAGGATTAGATACTGAAATTTTTAGCTATAAAATATTAGCAAGGGCATTTAATGAAGCAACATCTAAAAAAGATAGAGAGCACGTAACCTTTTATATATGGAATAATCCAAGTACTTTTAGGTTAGGATGTTATGAAAATAGTGAAGATTATTCTGATTTGAGATGGACTCTTGATACTGAAGAAGACTTAAAGTTAATTAATAAAATTTATAATTACCTTTATATTTATAATGGGAATAATTTTACGATGAATGATGTAATCAGATTATATGAAAAATACCCGGAATTAAAGAAAATAAATATGAATGTGAAACAGAAAGAATTGTAGAAATCTAATAATTTACGATACAAAGGAATGAATTTATAATGAATTATATAATAATTACTGGTGCATCAAGAGGACTTGGCAGGGCTTTATCTTTAAAGTTGAGTGATGGAAATACTAAAGTGTATTTAGTGGCAAGAAGTATAAAAGTATTAAAAGAGGTTAGTATTGACATTAAAAATAAAGGTGGGCATTCAGAACCAATTGAGTTTGATTTTAGTGAAAAATTAGATAGAATAGCAAATTTAGTTGATGCTATAATTAAAGATGTTGATTTGAATGAATGCAGTACTTTAACGTTAATAAATAATGCAGGTTTAATAAAACCAATTGATTTTATTGGTAATTTAAATATTGATGATATTTTGTTAAGTTTAAATACAAATTGTACATCGACTATAGTATTAATAAATGAGTTTATTAAAAAAACCAGAAATTTGAAGTGCACAAAAAAAGTAATAAATATTACTTCAGGAGTAGTTTTTAATCCATTAGGTGGATGGAGTTTGTATTCAGCTTCCAAATCAGCAGTAAATAATTTTTTAGAAACGTTGGCTTTGGAACAGGAAAATAATGTAAAAGTTGTCTGCTTTGATCCTGGGGTCATGGATACGGATATCCAAGGCTACATTAGAAATGTAGATGTAAATAAGTTTCCTTATATAGATAAATTTATAAAGTATTATAATCAAGGTGAATTAAGATCACCTACTTCAGTTGCAAATAAAATTAAAGAAATTTATATTGATGACTGGAAAGCAAAGTACATGTTTGAAAAAATTAAAGATTATGAATAGTTTGTATAGGAGTTAAAATGAGAGTAGCTATTTTTTCAGATGTTCATGGTAATATTTATTCATTTAAAAGAATACTTGATTCAATGAAAAAAAATAATATTGACTATTATATTTATTGTGGAGATATATGTGGTTATTATTATCATCAAAATGAAATTATTGAATTGTTTCAAGAATTTAATAATCTTATATGTATAAGGGGTAACCATGACCAGACCTTTGTTAATTTAGTTGATAATAAAGAAGCATTGCTAGAGTATGATGTTAATAAATATGGTAGTTCTAGTTATATGCTATTAGAAAGTATAACTTATAAAAATATGGAATACATTAAAAACCTTAAGGTTAATTATGAAGGGGTTATTGATAATCGAAGAATTGGGGTTTTTCATGGAAGCCCTTTTGATTATTTAGAAGAATATGTTTATTCTACGGATACATTTAGTAAATTTAAAAAATTAGATTATGATATTATATTTTTAGGACACACACATTATTCGATGTATAAAAAATTGAACAATGCAATTATTGTAAACCCGGGGTCTTGTGGGCAACCTAGAAATGGGAGACTACCTTCTTATGCTATTTGGGAAACAAATACAAATGACATTGAGTTTAAATATGTTGACTATGATTTTACCCAATTAATAAATGACGTTAAAAAATACGATAAATCTAATAAATATTTAATTGATATTTTGTATAGAGGAAGGTAGTAATTATGAATGATAATACGATTAAAAAGAATATATTAGTAACTGGTATTGGGGGAGATATAGGGCAAGGAATTTTAAAATGTCTTATAGATTTTAATTATTGTTCTAATTTATATGGTTGCGATTTAGACAAATATGCAGCAGGACAAAAATTAGTAAATCTTTTTTTTATTTCTCCTAGAGTAGATATAGAAGAAAAGTATATTGCATTTTTATTAAAAATTATAGATAAAAATAAAATAGAATATATTATACCTAGTACTGAGTCAGAAATACGGCTGTTGGGTAAATATAGAAATATAAAAAAGTTTCAAAATATAAAAATTTTAATAAATAATCAGTTAATATTAGATACTTTCTTAGATAAGTATAAAACAATAGAATTTCTTTCTCAAAATAATATTCTATGTCCTAAAACATATTTGATTGATCAATTTGATGGGCAGTTATCATTCCCAGTACTATTGAAATTAAGAGAGGGAGCTGGTAGGAAGGGACTGTATATTGTTAATAATAATGAAGATTTAATGTACTTCAAAAGAAATTATGAAAAATCAATAATACAGGAAATAATCGGAGATATAGATCATGAATATACTATTGGAGTATTTTCAGATGGAGAAAAAGTTAATTCAATTGGATTCAGAAGATATCTAGGATACGGTAGTTTAAGTAAATATGTAGAAATTGAAAATGATCCTAAAATTCAAGAACTAGCAGAAAAGATTGCATATTTAACAAATTTAAAAGGATCTATTAATATTCAAACTAGAAAATTAAATGGAGTGTATATTCCGTTTGAAATTAATCCTAGGCTTTCAAGTACTATATATTTTAGAAATTATTTTGGTTTTCAAGATTTAAAATGGTGGATAGATATGAATGAAAGCATACCAATCGAATATAAATTTAAATTTACAAAAGGAGTTGGAGTAAAAACTGTTGAAGAAGTTTTTTTCGAATTAGAATAAGGGCTATGTAGATGGGGTTTTACAATATAAAATTCCTTCGTGAGAAATTTATTTATACATAATTTATATTCTGGTATATATTAGATAGTAGCAACTATAACAATGTGTTGAAAATTATCCATTAACTATTGGATAATTTAAATTATCAATAAAGAACCCTATAGTTAAGAGAATAGTTTATAAATATAAAGTATTGAATTAAAAGGTGGAAAGTTATGAAAAAGTATGAAGTAGATATAGATGAACAATTTGGGCATAGAGCATTAAATCCTGTACCAAGTATTGATGAATTAAATGAATTTTATGCTAGGCAATATTATGAGTCGATGAAAGGTACGAATGGTCAAATGGAACGGTTTATAAATCATGGAGATGAATGCATTGAAGAGCTAGCATGGCTTCAAAAAACTGAGTATAATGATGCATATCTAATTTTCAAAGAATATTTCAATGAAGCGAATTTTTTAGACATTGGTTGCGGCACAGGAGAAATAATTGAATTTATGAATAATAAAGGTTTTAAAACTGTTGGGATTGAGCCATCTGAAATTGCATATAATAAAATGAAGGAAAAAAAAATAGAGGCATACAATTGTGATTTGTATAAATTTTATGAGATTACCACTAAAAAGTTTGATATAATTAATATGACAAACGTTATGGAACATATGCCTAATCCTGTTGAAACATTGAGAATATGTAAAAATCTTCTGAAAGATAAAGGGATTATAAGGATAAAAGTTCCGAATGACTTTAATGAACTTCAATTGAATGTAGTAGAAAAACTAAAAGTGCCCAAATATTGGGTTTCTATACCAGACCATGTGAGCTATTTTGATTTTAAGTCACTAGAAAAATTATTAGTGCATGAAGGATTTCGAATCATAAATAAAACTGTTGATTTCCCAATGGAACTTTTTTTGTTAATGGGAGAAAACTATGTAAATGATAATGCTATTGGCAGGAGTTGTCATGAAAAAAGAAAAAAACTAGAACTTAATTTATCAGATACTTTAAGAAGAAAAATGTATAGTGCATTTGCCGAAGTTGGTGTAGGCAGAAATATAATTATTTATGCTGTTTTAGGGTAACATTTATTCATAAATGTGTGAGGAGTGTTAATATGAAAATAAAAGATAGGGAGTTTGGGGAGCAGTCTCCAATATTTATTATAGCTGAAATTTCCGCAAATCATAATGGAAGCTTTGATAATGCCGTAAAGCTTATCAAGGAAGCAGCAAAATCAGGAGTTGATGCAATAAAACTTCAGACGTATACTGCAGACACGATAACAATAGATTGTGATAATGAACATTTTCAGATAAAACATGAGGCTTTATGGGAGGGCAGAACACTTTATAACTTATATAAGGAAGCATATACCCCTTGGGAATGGCAACCTAAATTAATGAAAATTGCAGAAGAAGAAGGTCTTATTTGTTTTTCTTCCCCTTTTGATAAAACTGCAGTTGATTTTCTAGAACAAATGAATGTACCAGCATATAAAGTGGCTTCTTTTGAAATAACAGATATACCATTAATAGAATATATAGCATCTAAAGGTAAGCCTATAATTTTAGCAACAGGGATAGCAACTTTAAGTGATATAGAGGAAGCTGTAAATGCTTGTAGAAGAATTGGTAATAATCAAATAGCTATATTAAAATGCACAAGTGCTTATCCTGCACCTTTTGAGGATATGAATTTGAAGACTATACCTAATTTAGCAGAAATTTTTGGAGTAATTTCTGGTTTGTCAGATCATACTTTAGGAATAAACGTCCCGATAGCTGCAGTAGCATTAGGTGCAAAAATAGTTGAAAAACATTTAACATTATCAAGAGCAGATGGTGGACCAGATGCAGCATTCTCTTTAGAACCAGAGGAACTCAAAGCTATGGTAAAAGCTATAAGAGAAATAGAAAAAGCATTAGGTAAAGTTTCTTATAATTTAACAGATAAAATGAAAAATAGCAGAGAATTTTCTCGTTCTTTATTTGTAGTTAGGGATATTAAAAAAGGAGAAGTCTTTACAGAAGAAAATCTTCGCTCTATAAGACCGGGTTTTGGTATGCACACTAAATATTATACGAATGTGCTAGGAAAATTAGCACATTCAGATATTAAAAAAGGCACTCCTATGGATTGGAAATTGGTGGAATAGAAAAAAGTAAATATAATATATTCTGAAAGATTAGTAGTTAAATTTGCTAGTCTTTCATTTTGTGGTTAAACAATGTAAACTATTATTAAGGTTGTACTACTTCAATAATTGTAGATATAAAAATGCTATAGATCAATATTTTATTTTTTATGTAAATTATTTATAAAAATACTCGATTATATTAATACACAGAGAAAATAAGTTTATAATTTACAAGGAAATTATTCATATATGACAAAAATATAGTTAGAGATAATTACTTATTTATCTTATGCTAAACATCTCATAGTTAATAAAGGGATAAAACAAGTGATAAAGATTTCAAAGTGTAGTTATTTAAAGTAGTTGTATATTATACAAAAACACTTTAATAAGTTGAATGGAGGATAATTATGACATATTATGAAAACAAAAAAATTCTAATTGTTGGAGGTACTGGAACTATTGGTCAGGGACTAGTGGATGATCTATTAAAGCAGAAACCAGAAGTAATAAGAATTCTAAGTAGAGACGAATATAAACAATTTATTTTGGAAAATCAAATTGATAATAAAAAACAAATTAGATTTTTAATCGGTGATGTAAGGGATTATGAACGTGTGGAAAGAGCGATGAATGATATTGATATTGTATTTAATTTAGCAGCTATGAAACATGTCCCAGCTTGCGAATATAATCCATCTGAAGCTATAAAGACAAATGTAATGGGCATGGAAAATGTTATTAAAGCAGCAACCGCAAATAATGTTGAATGTGTTGTTTTTACAAGTTCTGACAAAGCAATTAATCCAACTAATTCCTATGGAGCAACAAAATTACTTGCAGAAAAATTAGTTCAAGCTGCTAATTTTAGTAAAGGTTCAGCAAAAACTAAATTTGTTGCTGTTAGGTTTGGAAATGTAATGGGCTCTAGAGGTTCAGTAATACCTTTATTTAAAAAACAAATTGAAGAAAAAAGAAAGATTACTATTACAGATACAGATATGACTAGATTTATGATGACTTCAAGTCAGGCTGTTAAATTAATTATGGATGCAGGAGAAAAAGCTCTAGGTGGAGAAGTATTTATTTTAAAAATGCCTGTTATAAAATTATATGACCTTGCTGAAGTAGTAGTTGAAGAAATTAGTTCAAAACTTAATATAAAAAAAGAAGAAGTTGAATTGCAAACAATTGGGTTAAGAGTTGGGGAAAGAAGATTTGAAGAGCTTATGACTAAGGATGAATCAGAGTGTGCTTTTGATTTAGGAAATATGTATTCTGTAGTTTCATCAATAAATTCAGAATTTTTACGCGAATTTTACGGAAAATATAAAAGAGCTAGAATTGGAAGCTACAATTCAAATGATGAAATAGTATTAAGTAAAGAACAGGTTAGAAATTTGCTTAAAGAAGAGGGATTAGTATAATAAAGCATTTTCAAAAAAGATAGGATATGTAGTAGGTGATTATATGAAAATAGCAATTCAGGCAAATGGCGGAATTCAAATAGGTATGGGTCATATTATGCGTACTTTGGTATTAGCTAAGGAACTTTCAAAGTACAATGAAGTTTTTTATATGTGCAGAGTTGAAAATAAAGGGGATTGTTCTGAAAGTTATATTAAAGATAATAGTTGTGAGGTTACTTCTTTAGAACAGCTGGTGGAGTATAACATAAGTTATAGTAAATACATTCAAGGGATTGAAAAAATACTTTGTGAAGGCTTTAAATTAACATTACTCAATGAAGATAACTTAATTGATGCATTAAAAGATATTAAAGCTGATTTGTTAATAACGGATAGTTATTCTGTTAATGAAAAGTATTTTGAAGAAACTAAGAAAATCTTTAATAAAACGGCTTATATAGATGATATGAATAAATATTATTTTAATATAGATTTTTTAATAAATCAAAATTGTGATGCAGAAGACTTTCATTACAAGGTTAACCATGATACAAAATTAATTTTAGGAGCAGATTACATATTGTTAAGAGGTGAATTTAAAAATCTTAATAAAAAAGACATAAAAAATAAGGCTTATGATATAATGATTACGGTTGGGGGCGCTGATCCATATAATATAACAAAAAGAATTTTATATTATATTAGTGAACTAGATTATAATTTTCATGTAGTAATAGGACCTTCTTTTGAAGATACTTCTTTTGTGAAAAGTTTTAAAAATGATAAGATAAAGTTTTACTATAATGCAGATATGTGTGAAATAATGAAAAAATGTGACATAGCCATTTCGGCATGTGGTAGCACTTTGTATGAATTGTCTGCTTGTGGTATTCCAACATTAGGAATAATTATTGCAGATAATCAACAAGGTATTGCTAATAAATTAGATAACATGGGTATTATAAAGAATTTAGGTTGGTATGATAAAATAAGCAAAGAAGATTTAATAAATAATATAGATATATTGACTAATGATTATATATTAAGAAAATCTTTAAGTGAAAAAGCGTCTAAACTTGTAGATGGTAAAGGTGCAGAAAGAATTGCAAAAGTTTTATGTGAGGATATTTAATATAGAATATTAGTTTTGATTTTTAAAGGAGTGATAACATGAATATATTAGTAACTGGTGGATCAGGATTTATTGGTCGTTGGGTTGTTAAAAGATTACTAGATGATGATCATAGGGTAGTAGCTTTAGACAATTTGTCAAATGGGGAACTTGAAAATATTCAAGAGTTTAATGGAAAAAATTTTAAGTTTATAAAAGGTGATATTAAAGAAGATAAGGATTTAGATGAAATATTTAAAGAAAAATATGATATTATATACCACCTAGGAGCATCAATAAATGTACAAGATAGTATTGATGATCCTAAAACCACTTTTTATAATGATACAGTAGGAACATTTAACATTCTTGAAAGAGCAAAAATTCAGATGTTTGGAAAGAATGCAAAAATGGAGGGAGAACAATGGATTTTAGATTCAAAGGAAGATACTCATCCTTGCAAAGTAGTATTCATGAGTACTTGTATGGTTTATGATGTAGCTGGTGATTTAGGGATAAATGAAAATCATACTACAAAGCCAGTATCACCTTATGGAGGAAGCAAAATAGCAGCAGAAAATATGGTGCTTTCATATTATAATGCATATAAACTTCCAACAGTTGTTATAAGGCCATTTAATACATATGGACCTTTCCAAAAAACTGGTGGAGAAGGTGGCGTTGTAGCTATATTTATTAATAACTCCATTGATGAAAGAGATATAAATATATATGGCAGTGGAGAACAAACTAGAGATTTATTATATGTTAAAGATTGTGCAAGGTTTGTTGTTACATCTGGTTATAGCGATAATGTAAATGGAGAAATTGTTAATGCGGGTACAGGAAAAGATGTAACCATTAACGAACTTGCTAAAATAATTTCTAATAATAGAGTAAGTATAAACCATGTTAAGCATATTCATCCTCAAAGTGAAATAATGAAATTGAAATGTGATTATACTAAGGCTAAAAAACTCATAGGTTGGGAACCTGAGTATACCTTAGAACAGGGGATAAAAGAAACTGAAGATTGGATAAGCGGGAATAAACTTTTAAAATAAAATTAGCAACTTCAGTCGCAAGCTTTCTCAGCAATAGTAATTTGGTTATTTCAAACTCCACTTATGAACCAAGTGAGGTTAAAGGAATTATAATGGTATGGATGAAAGAGAAGAACTAAAGCAAGAATTAAAGGACGAACTTCAATGGCTAAAGTATAGGATAAGAATGTTAGATATCATTGAGGAAAAGTTACTGGAAATGAGGAAAATAGCATATCAGGTTAAAAATGAAAAATATGCTACAGGAGAAATAGAAGCTGTGAATGTTAAGCTAACCAACTTAGTAGCACAGGTTAAAGCATTAGATAGTGAAAGTAGAAGAACAGAAGAAGGAAAAATATTAGAATGAGCATCAATAACTATTGGTGCTTATTTTAAATACAATAAGAAAATAATATAAGTGTATTGCTAAAGATATTTTTTATATTAACGATAATAAATTATAGTTAAGTACATGACATAAAATGCACTAGCATATTTACTTGTTATTTTTTGAATATGCATTATAAAGTTATTAAGAGAGAGGATTTGGATTTATGGATATAGCTGCAATGTCAATAGGTATGCATCAAGCTTCTATTCAAAGTGCGGTTTCAATATCAGTTATGAAGATGGCAATGAATAATGGAACTGAAACAGCAACTCAAATGACAGAGATGATGAGTAATATAGCTGTGGACACAAGCAAAGGGACAACTATAGATGTAAGAGTATAATTGAGAGTAAAAGGAGGTGTTATAAAGTGAGACTTACTCATAATATGTTTTCGTTAAGTATATATAAATCTTATAAGAAGGAACTTATAGATAATGCTAAAGCATCAAACACTATAGGGACTGGTAGTAAATTAAGCTCTGCTAAGGATAATCCTAATAGGATAGGAAAAAATGAGACTTTGAAGATACAAGTATTAACTAATGATGCAGCAAGTAAAAATATTCAAGATGCTAATTCTATGATTCAAACTTTTGATGGTTCCCTTCAAGAAATTAATAATAATCTAGCTAGGATGAAGGAATTAACAGTCAATGCTGGAAGTGGATCTGTAACAGCTGAGGATAAAAAAAATATTCAAACTGAAATTGATAGCATTAAGGCAGATATAGATAGTTTGGCAAATAACACAGAATTTAATGGAGTCAAATTATCTAATTCTACTTTAACTGGAGTAGCGCAAAGTTCAATAAAGACTGCTGTTGGTAATATGGATGATGAAAGTATTGATATACCATTTTTTAATGTAAGTGCAGAAAATTTAGGAGTTGGCAGTACTTTAGATGTAAGTAATGTAGATGCAGCTAATGTAGCTATTGATAAAGCTACTCAAATGGTTAGTAAAATAAGAAGCAAATATGGTTCAATACAAAACCGATTAGAGGGGACAGCTGATTATTTAAGTAGCAAAGATATTAATGTTCAAACCGCTCAAAGTAGAATTGGAGATGCAGATATTGCACAAGAAATGATGCAATATTCAAAAAGTCAACTATTAATTAATTCTTCAATTGGATTAATGGCACAGAGCAATAATTTCCCTAAAGATTCTTTGAAGATTTTAGAAAATGTTAGATAGCTAATAATACTATGAAACTCTTAAAATTGTGAAATACATGTGCGTACTGAGTTGTTACTCTTTTTGAAATAAGAGTGGCAAATTATTGATATTATGATTTATATAATAAAAACTATAGTAAATTTTTAAAATTCAAATTTACTATAGTTTTTATTATTTTTGGGAAATAAAAGTAGCCGCATTTAAAAGTTCAAATTTAACTAATTAATCTTATAGCTAATGTAGTTTAAGTTATCAAGTTGTTAAAAAATAATTAGAATAATATATGAAAATTTTATGGAAGGAATATTTATTCAGAAAATATACAAATAATTATTTGTATTTATATTATTATGTTGAAAATTAAAGAAAAAAATGGTAATATATAAAGCGAATATAAATTATGAATGATACTAGCACACTTATTGAAAAATAGGGCCGCAAAGCCATGAGTCTAAGGAAAAATTTTTTTCTATGATTGTCAGGTTACCAAAATATAATTGTAATAAATTTTTACATTTATTTGTGTTGCTATATTTTGGTGTCTATGATTTCATAGTCACCTTTTTGTATTTCAGAAAATTATTATTAAGTCAAATCTGTAGAGAAGTTTGTAAAAGTACGAATATATATTCTTAAAGTGAGAAATTTTAATAATATATTAATAAAAAATAGAATAATATGTTAAAAAATATAAAAATAGCTGATATTAGTAAATAAATTGTAGAAGATTTTAAAAAAAATTATGGATAAAATACTTTAATTATTCTATAATTAAGATATTAGTAATTTTAATGGGAATATAAAGTTTTATTTAGTTAATATTATTGCAAAAAGTGTATGATTTTACAAATTATAGTCAATGATGAAAAATATGTATTTATATAGCGAAATTTTAATATTTATGAAAACAAATTGGAAAGTGTAAGGATGTGAAGTTATGTCAATACAATCTATTGGTTCGGATGATAATTATGACTTAATTAAAGCAGGAATTAAGGCATCAGATATTAGAGCAAAAACAATTGCTAATAATATGGCGAATATTAATACTAAGGATTACAAGAAATTTAATGTGGTTTTTGAAGAAAATTTAAAAAAAGAAGATAATTCACCAGGATTTGAATTAAAGAGAACTAATTCTGCTCATTTTGCTAGTAAGAATGCAGAAAATGAAAACATTTCAATAGAACAAGACAATGGTACAAGCATGAGAAGTGATGGTAATAATGTTGACTTAGATATAGAAAAGGTTAACCAAGCTGCGAATACACTTAAATATAATGCTTTAATAACCAGGATAAATGGTAAATTCAATGATTTGAAGATGGTCATGAAATAAAGGGGGGATTGTAAATGAATGCATTTAGTTCTATGCAAATAAGTGCAACAGGTCTTTCAGCAGAAAGATTAAGAATGGATACTATAACTTCTAATATGGCAAATGCTAGTACAACAAGAAGTGCTGATGGAAGTGGTCCATATGTTAGAAAGATAGCTGTATTTCAAGAAGCTCTTGATGCTAATAAGGAAATGGCTGGAGTTAAGGCTGTGAAAATTGAAAAAGATAAGTCACCTTTAAGAAAAGTATATGATCCTACTAATCCAGATGCGGATGGAACAGGATATGTTACTATGCCTAATGTAAATGTATTAAATGAAATGGCTGATATGATGGTAGCAACTAGGTCTTATGAGGCAAATGTTGATACTTTTAATGCTTTGAAAAGTATGTTTTCAAAAGCTTTAGAAATTGGAAAATAAGGAGGAATTGAAAAATGAGAATAGAAGATAACTTTGCACAAAATGAAGTTCTATTTAATAATAAGTTTCAAAGTATTAATGGAAATAAAACTACAGATGAAAAAAGCAATAATATTAGTTTTGGGGATGTGCTTAAGAATTATGTGAACGATGCTAATGATAAACTAGTAAAATCTGATGCAACTTCAACTAGTTTTATTAAAGGTGAGGATGTTAATATTGATGAAGTTATGATTAAAGGCCAAGAAGCTAGCTTGAATTTACAATTTTTAACTCAAACTAGAGATAAATTACTTGAAGGGTATAATCAATTATCAAGGTTGCAATTGTAGTACGGTGAGGAGAGCTAAATAATGAAAAAACTTTTAGAAAAAGTTAAAGAACTTTTGGACAAGTTTAAATCCAAAAGTAAGAAAATAAAAATTGCAGTAATAGTAGCAATTATAGCAGTTCTTATTGCCATAATAAGTGCGATTTTTTATTCGTCTTCTAACAAATACCAAGTTTTGTTTTCTAACCTTGATGCAGCAGATGCTCAAACCGTAATAAATACTTTAACTGATAGTAAAGTTGATACAAAAATAGATAGTACTACTAACACTATTATGGTTCCAACAGATCAAGTAGATAAACTTCGATTAGAATTAGCTCCAACTCTAACAACTGGAAGTAAAGGTTATGAACTT
>JAKBFR010000117.1 GCA_021837545.1 Bacillota bacterium
GGTGAATTGTCAACAGTTAATTACGAAAATATAGTTTATGAAGGTTATGGTCCTAGTGGAGTGGCTGTAATAGTTGAAACTCTTACTGATAATAAAAATAGATCAGCAGGAAATGTAAGAAGTGCATTTACAAAAGGTGGAGGAAACATGGGAACAGCTGGATGTGTAGGATTCATGTTCCAAGAAAAAGGAGAAATCATCATTGAAAAAGATGATTTGGATGAAGATGAAATAATGATGCTAGCCTTAGATTCTGGTGCAGAAGATTTCTCATCAGATGAAGAAGAAGTATTTATAATAACTACAACTCCGGAAGACTTCGGACAGGTGCGAGAAGCATTAGAAGCTGCAGGAATTAGATTCTTAGAAGCATCAGTTAAAATGATTCCAGATACATATACAGAAATAAATGAATTAGATGCTAAAAAATTCCATAAAATGTTAGATTTACTTGAAGATGATGAAGATGTTCAAGACGTCTATCATAATGCTGAATTTCCAGAAGGTTGGAATGAATAGATAATTTGTGCGTTGATATGATTAACTTTGAACTTATTATAAATTGAACTCTAAAAATTATGATATACATCGATTATGGTTTATGTTCAATGGTGTATATATAAAACACTTTCTATTATTAAAAGTGATAGTAAGTGTTTTTTTGTTAGTATTTAAATAAATACTAAGATCATAAAAAAAGAATGACTTACTGATGGTGCAATAAGTCATTCAAATACTGATTAATAAATTATTATTTAAGGGGTAAATAATAATGATTTAACTACTTTACAATTACTATTATAAGATTATAATATGGCAGTATTGTGCCAAATTTATAAACTTAATCTAAACAAATAATAAACATTTAAACAATATTGACATATTTAGAAAAATAGTGATAATTTAAATATAGTAAGCTTATCTTTATACGGTATAATTTTATAAATGGAAAGAGGAAGAATAAAATGTTAAAGATAGACAAATTAATAGACTCTATAGATATAGGGAATGTATCTGACTTACATATTACTTCAGGATTAGCACTAATGGTAAGAATAGATGGAGTTCTAGTAAAGGTAAATGATGATAAACTTCCACGTGAAGTAGTGGAAGAATATATTAAAGAATTAATACCAGATAAATTCAATGAATTTTTAACTGATGGAGAGATAGATTTTAAATATAATAGACCTGGTATTGGAAATTTTAGAGTTAATGCTTATAAGTGTAGGGAAAGTTATGCTATATGTATGAGAGTAATTAAGGAAGCTATACCTAAACTTAAAGATTTGGTAAATGCTCCTGTTTTAAAAGCTTTTACTGAGCTAAGTGATGGATTAGTGCTTGTTACAGGACCAACCGGTTCTGGTAAAAGTACAACTCTTGCAGCTATGGTAAATGAAATAAATATGACTAAAGAGAAGCACATAATTACTTTAGAGGAACCAATAGAATATATATATGAAAATAATAAATCTATGATAAATCAAAGAGAAATTGGACAGGATACTAGAAGTTATGCAATGGGACTTAGAGCAGCACTTAGACAAGATCCAGATGTTATATTAGTAGGGGAAATGAGAGACCCAGAAACAATAGAAATAGCTTTAAGAGCAGCACAAACAGGGCATTTAGTTTTTTCAACTTTGCATAATATGGGAGCTGCAAATAGTATATATAGAATTATTAATTCATTTGATTCTGGTCATCAAAATGAAATTAAAATTCAATTATCATCTTTATTAAGAGGAGTTGTTTCTCAAGTTTTATTAGCAAATGCTTCAGGAACAGGACGAACAGCGGCAATGGAAATAATGGTATGTACGCCAGGTATAAAGAATTTAATTAGAGAAGGTAATTATGAACAGATAAATAGTTTTATTCAAATGGGATCAAAGTATGGAATGCAAACAATAGAGATGGATCTAAAAAGGTTAGTTAATAATAATATAATATCGCATCAAGAATATGAAAAGTGGATAAAAAATAATAAAATGAATTAATAAATCTTTTGTTATTTTATTTTTACTAGTCATATAATATTACTATAGAATAGCTTTATTTTAACATATTTCATAAATTCTCTATATTGTTAATGAATATTCAAAAAACACTTTGGATAATTTACCAAAAAAAAGTATAAATGTATATAGAATTATACAGAAAAATATGGTACAATATATATAATTAAATTGTGTATATAAAAGTAAAATAATAAATAGTATATAACATTTTATAGGGAAACTATGATTCATATATTTTACTTGGGCACTTTATATATGATGAGTTTGCAGTGCAACCGACCTTTATTTTAATAGAGGTCGGTTTTTTTTATATATAAAAGAAAGTAATGTATGAGAAACAGACAGAAATTATATAAAAAATATATTAATTGAGACATTTTGAAAATGTATTGTAATTATATAAAAAAACATATAATATAATAGATAATAATGTAAAATATTACATTATTTATCAAACAAAATAGACGTGTAATAGATATATTGAGAAGGTGATAAATTGGATTATGCTTTAATAGTTATTTTGGGATTAGTTATAGGAAGTTTTTTAAATGTTTGCATTTATAGAATTCCTAAAGAAGAATCAATTGCATTTCCACCATCACATTGTGCAAAATGTCAACATAACTTAAGTCCTATAGACTTAGTTCCTGTATTTAGTTATATATTTCTTAGAGGTAAATGTAGATATTGCAAGGAAAAAATTTCTATAAGGTATCCATTAATAGAAAGTCTTAATGGGATATTGTATTTAATCTTATACTTAAAATTTGGATTAACGTTAATTGCTTTGAAATACTGCATCTTAGTATCGCTTTTAATTGTTATTGGAATGATAGATTACGATACTCAATTTGTGTTTACAAGTACCACAATTTTTGGCGGAATTATAGCAAGTATATTTATAGTAATTCAAGCTATTGAATATAGGAGTGGAACTATTGATTTAATTTTAGGTGGAGCAATAGGCTTTGGAATTATAGGATTAATAGTATTTTTAACTAAAGGAATGGGCGAAGGTGATATTGAAATTGCCACTGTATGTGGATTATTTTTAGGAGTTAAAGGAATTCTGCTAGGATTATTTTTAGCAATTATATTAGGTGGTATAGTAGGAATAATTATCTTAGCTTTAAAATTAAAAAAGGCAAAAGAAAAAATAGCATTTGGACCGTGTATAGCAATCGGAAGTTTAATTTCTATGCTATGGGGAGTTGAAATATTGAAAATTTATTGGAATCTATTAGTATAAATTATAGTAAAGTATATATTATTTAACATATATATACTTGATTGGATTAAAGGAAGAAATTAAACTATTATTATAAAGTGAAATACATCTAATAAGATATATTTATGTATAGTTAATAAGAAAAGAAAGGTGAGACACAGAATGGCAACTGAAAAAAGAAGATTAGGCAACATTCTGGTGAATGCAGGTAAGATTACTGGATATCAATTGCAAGAAGCATTAAAGTCTCAAAAGGCACTTGGTAAGAAGCTTGGAGAAATATTAGTAGATAGTAAGATTATAACAGAAGACGATATTATAGAATCTATAGAGCAACAAACAGGAATAAAAAAAGTAGATTTAAATACAATAAATTTTGACAGAAAAGCAATAACTTTAATACCTCAAAATTTATGTGATAAATATATATTAATTCCATTTGGATTTGATAATAATAAAATTAAAGTTGCACTTGCAGACCCATTAAATATTTTTGCGATAGATGATGTTGCAATATCTACTGGATTTGAAATAGAGTCATTTATATCTAGAACGGCTGATATTAAAAAATTTATAGGTATATATTATAGTAGCCAACAAGTTCATAATGCAGCAATTCAACTATCAAAGGAAAGTACAAAATCAATTAAGAATTCTAAAGTAACATCGGAAGATATAAATGAGGTAAATAGTGCACCCGTTGTTAAAATGATTGAGTCCATATTTAAAAATTCAGTAGAGATGAAGGCATCAGACATACACATAGAGCCATTTGAACACGAAATAAGGATAAGATATAGAATTGATGGGAAACTTAAAATAGTTAATACCCTTGGAATAGAAAGTTTAGGTCCTTTAGTTACTAGAATAAAAATTCTTGCAGGACTTAATATAGCAGAAAAGAGAACACCACAAGACGGAAGAATAATGGCGAGTGTTGGTGGTAAAGAAATAGACCTTAGAGTTTCAGTTCTTCCAATAGTTAATGGCGAAAAAATAGTTATAAGAATTTTAAATACTGGTGGTTCTATATTAAGTAAAAATGAACTTGGAATGAGCGAAGATAATATTGAAAGATTAGATAGGATAATTACAAATCCTCATGGAATAATTTTAGTTACTGGACCTACAGGAAGTGGTAAATCTACTACTTTGTATGCAATACTCAGAGAATTAAATGATGACAGTGTAAATATAATTACAGTAGAAGATCCGGTTGAGTTCACAATGAATGGAATCAATCAAGTAAGTGTAAATGAAAAAGCTGGATTGACATTTGCAAGTGGACTTAGAAGTATATTAAGACAAGATCCTGATATCGTTATGATTGGAGAAATTAGAGATGAAGAAACAGCTGAAATTGCTACTAGGGCTGCGATTACAGGGCATTTAGTTTTAAGTACACTTCATACAAATGACGCACCTTCATCTATAGTAAGACTTGTAGACATGGGTATTAAACCATATTTAGTTTCAACATCTGTTGTTGGAGTAATGGCTCAAAGATTAGTTAGAAAAATATGTGCTAACTGTAAAGAAGAATATGAGGCAAGTATATATGAAAAAGAACTTTTAGGACAAGCTATAAATAAACCACTTGTTTTGTATAAGGGAAATGGCTGTGGATACTGCAATGAAACTGGCTACTCTGGAAGAATTGGTATCTATGAGGTTATGGAAATGACGAGGCAACATAGAGAAGCTATAAATGCAGGAGAAAATTCAGATACGCTTAGAGATATTTCAATTGAAAATGGAATGAAAACTTTAGAGAGTGAATGTAAAGATTTTGTTTTAAGCGGGATGACAACTATCGAAGAACTTTCAACAATTGCAATGATTAAAAAATAAAATGAAATGAAATTACAAAGGGGGAAGTTTTAGATGGGAAAGTTCAAATATAGAGTCATGAACTCAGATGGAGAGAAAATAGAAGGAAGTTATGAGGCAAATTCTAAAGATGAGGTTATAGATTTTATTTCAGGGAATGGATATTACCCTTTATTGATAGAGGAGATATCACAAAGTAAAAACATTGAAATAAAGTTTAATAGTAAGGTTAAACTTAAAGATTTATCAGTATTTTGTAGACAATTTTATACTATGTTAAATGCAGGAGTACCAATTTTAACATGTTTAGAAATATTAAGTGGTCAAATTGGAAATAAAAAATTAAGAGAAGCTACAAAAGATATAAATGATGAGGTTCAAAAAGGTGGAGTTTTATCAGATGCCATGAAGAAGCATACTGATGTATTTCCAGATCTTTTAGTATCTTTAGTAGC
This sequence comes from Bacillota bacterium, assembly GCA_021837545.1. The sequence continues at coordinate 5,538 of JAKBFR010000117.1, forward strand.
ATCAGGCGAAGCAAGTGGCAATTTAGATGATATAATGCTCAGAATGGCAACTCATTATGAGAAAGAAAATAAAACTACTAATAAAGTAAAAAGTGCAATGATTTATCCAATGATACTTGGAATGGTTTCAATTGGTGCAGTTGTATTTATTTTAACTTTTGTAATGCCTACATTTGCAGGGATATTTAATGATAGTGGAACGGTTCTTCCTTGGTCTACTAGATTGTTACTTGGGCTTGGTGATGGGATTAAGAATTATTGGATTTATATAATAATTTTAATAGGATTAAGTGCCTTTGGACTTAACATTTTCTTAAAGAGTGATCAAGGAATTCTTATTTCAAGTAATTTGAAACTAAAATTACCAATACTTAAAAAGCTTAATCAAATGATTATAGTATCAAGATTTACAAGGACTTTATCTACATTAATAGCAAGTGGATTATCGCTTATAGAGGCTTTGAAAATAGTGTCTGCTGTTGCAGGAAATAAGATTGCAGAGAATGCACTTCTTAAAATAAGAGATAAGGTAATGAGAGGAGAAAGTTTATATTCTTCAATGAGAGAAAGTGGAATTTTCCCGGAAATGCTATATTCTATGGTTAAAATAGGTGAAGAAACAGGTTCTTTAGATGATATATTAAATAAGACAGCTGATTTTTACGATGATGAATTGGAATCAATAATTCAAACATCAGTAGCTCTTATGGAACCAGTTTTAATAGTAGTAATGGGCCTTGTAATTGGATTTATGGTAGTATCCATAATGATGCCGATGTTTGATAGTTATAGTCAAATTTAAAAAAGAGTAATTAATGCACAATGTGGGATCCAGAGTGCATTAAAATAAAACATACAAAAATTAGGAGGGGTTTAAAATGAATAATTTATCAATTAGAAAAATGAATGAAGTGTCAAAGAGAAAGAAGAAAGGATTTACGTTAGTTGAATTGATTATCGTTATTGCAATTATTGCAATTTTAGCAGCAATAGCTATACCTAAGTTTGGTGCAATAAGAACTAGTGCCAATCAAAAAGCAGATTTAGCTAATGCTAAGAATATTCAAACAGTTGTTGCAACCAACGTTGCAAATGAAACTAGTAGTCTATATGCAATACCAACAACTAGTACTAATACAGTAGTATCAAATACCACACTACTAACACTACTTGATACCAAAACTCTTGTATCAAAAGTCAATAGCACAGAATTTACTGCAGAAATAGACAGTTCTGGAGATGTGCATGTATTAGCAGGTACAGCAGAAGTATATCCCAATACGAATACTGCTTGGAATTAGGCTAATGTTATTAATATAATAAACTAAGTATTTACATGTAAGGTTAAATATTAAACTTTACATGTAAGTGCATATAATAAGCAGTAATTATATATCATCAAAGTTAGAATAGATAGTATAATTATGTTAAAACAATAAGTAGGCAATTATATATTGAGTGGATAATTAAAATAAATAGAAAATTGGTAGCGTGGGGAGAAAATATGAAGATAAAAAGGGAAAATTCAGATAAACACGATGAATTAAATAAAAATAACAATGGCATTATAGAAAAGAAAAAATCAATTGATATTAAGTCTTTGATGAACATGGACATAGGAACTTTAAAGACTAAATTTTCAAAAAACTTAAAGAAAACAAAAAAAGCAAGAACCTATGAAAAGAAGAGAAAAGTAGTAGCTTTTGATATGGGTAGTTCTATGATTAAAATAGTAGTAGGAATGTATTATAAAAATGATTTGACTA
>JAKBFR010000118.1 GCA_021837545.1 Bacillota bacterium
GCTAAAAACGCATATTATTTTTTTGTTTTTCAGACGTTTATTATTGTACAACATCTATTTGCTTTTGTCAACTTGTTTTGTTTTCGGAACGTTTTTTATTTTAAACTGTTCCATTCAATTTGTCAACACTTTTTTAATTACATTTATAATTTAAATTTTCAATGGAGCGGGTAGTGGGAATCGAACCCACCTTTTTAGCTTGGAAGGCTAGAGTATTACCAATATACGATACCCGCACATATTAATTTTTAAATGGTCGGGGTGACAGGGATTGAACCTGCGACCTCATCGTCCCAAACGACGCGCGCTCCCAGCTGCGCTACACCCCGAAGTATTAAACATATTTCTTAGCTTGTCACTTCATATCGTAGCGACAAGGATTATTCTACAATATCAAATCTATTTCGTCAATACTTTTTTTAAAAATTTCATAATAATTTCCTTAGATACTATATAAATATGCATTTATATACTAATTAAATATCTTTATTTAACATTCTTTATGCTAAGCAAATTATATTATTTTTTATTTAAACGTATAAAAAATAACTGTATAAATTCACAAAATAAACAATAATATTAGGTAATTATTTTTTAACAATATACCTTTATATAAAATAATTAATTGAAATTTATATCCTAATCTCTTTTAAATATGTATCAATATTCCCGTCATCATCAATATCTATAAATCCAACATATCTCCCCTTAAATCTTGGCAATGATATACTACCCGGATTCATCAATATGATTCCTCTGGCTTCTTCTATTATTTGTTCATGAGTATGTCCAAACAGAACAATATCTACATCTAATTCTTTTCCTCTATAGTAAATATTATTTAGAGAACTTTTTACACCATATAAATCACCATGTGTAAAAAATATTTTTCTTCCATTCACTTCTATAATAGTTTCTTTAGGATATTTTGTTGAATAATCACAATTGCCTGCAACTGCATATACTTTCCCTTTAAAACCACGTTTTAATACCTCAACATCATCAATGTTATCACCTAAATGTATTAATACATCTGCACCCTTTATTAATTCTTTAGCCGAATCAATATATTTAATTACTCTATGCGTATCGCTCACAACTGCAATCAACATAATATTTTCTTCCTCCTCTTCTAATCTATCTTTAGTAAATTCATGAGTTTAAAATAGGGTTTATCACTATTTATAAAAATTCAAAGTAAATTCATGATTATTATACTCTACATTTTTTTATAATTTTTATTGTTCCAATAATATAATCCCATATATTTTAACTATAATCAATTATAAAAATTCACGGATTACCCTCTTTAATTCTTTTAGTGCGACACCTCTATGACTAATTTCATTTTTTTCCTCCGAAGTTAATTGTGCAAAAGTTTTATTTAATGGTTCATACAAGAACAGTGGATCATATCCAAATCCGCTTTCTCCGTGCACTTCTTCTATAATGCACCCCTTTACAGCTCCAGTAACTTTGAAGTACTCTCCTCGATCTGTAAACAGTGCTAATTGACAAACAAACTGAGCACCTCTATTTTTTTTCTGTACTTCACTTAAATTTTTTAGAAGTTTTTCATTATTTTTTATATCATTTCCATGCTCGCCGGCATATCTAGCAGAATATATTCCCGGCTCTCCATTTAAATAATCAACTTCTAAACCCGAATCATCCGCTAATACAATAAAATTATTATCTCCTCTTTTTAATAAAAATTCACATATTTCTTTTGCTTTCTTCTTAGCATTTTCTTCAAATGTTTTCCCATCTTCAACTACATCTATATTAATGTTTTCATTTTCTAAAGATTTGACTTCTATATGCAATTCTTTTAATATCTCTTTCATTTCCCTAATCTTTTCCTTATTATTACTAGCTAATATCAATCTTTTCACTATTTACTTCCTCCTGTTGAAAATATTTATAATATATAATTGCATAAGACAATTAACAACGTAATTACCTTTCTAAATTTCCAAATTTGTTAGTTGCTGCTAAAAAATTCTTGGTTGTGCTTAATAAGTTTCTAATTGTGCTTCGCACTTTTTTTAATGGTGTAAAGTTCTTAATTGTGCTTCGCACTTTTTTTAATGGTGCGTATTTTTTCATATGTGTATATTAAATAATTCATCTCTCTTAGGTGGTTCTACATTTATTTCATTCCCCTTATCAACTAAAATTCCACCTTGTTCATATATTTCCCCTATTATACTAGCATCAATTCCTTTTTCCTTTAACTTTTTAATTAATTTTTCTCCATTTTTAGTAGTAATAAGCATGCTCCCAGATGATATAAGTCTAAGTGGATCTATTTTAAATTCTTCACAAACCTTTTTAGTTATATCAGATATAGGCATTTTATCTTTATATATTTTAAACCCCTTATTTGATGCCATAGCCACCTCAAATAAGCCTCCAAGAAGTCCTCCTTCTGTTATATCGTGCATTGAATTAACTCCAAACTCTCCGCCTATTCTGCCTTCTTCTAGAACGCTTATTTTATTTATCAAACCCTTCCCAAATTCTATTTCTTCTTTTGATAGAACTTTTCGAATTCTTTCTTCATAGTCATTTATCAAAATATATGTACCTTCTAATCCTAATGATTTAGTTACTATTATGTCATCATATAATTTTGCACCTGCTGTTTTAATAGACTTACCTTTTAAATTCTTTCCTATTACAGTAACAGATATAACCATCTTATTTACTGCGCTTGTTACCTCTGTATGTCCACCTATTATTTCAACACCAATTTTTGCCGTTTCTTCATCAATTTCATTCATAACTTTATTTATTTCTTCTAAGCTTGAAGATGTAGGTGCCAATATTGTAACTAATATCCCTATAGGCTCTCCACCTGATGATGCAATATCATTGCAATTAATATGTACAGCTAATTTGCCAATATTCTCATTAGCTCCTGTTATTGGGTCTGTAGAGAATATTCCTTCACAATCTCCAAAATCAATTATAGCGCAATCTTCTCCAACATCATTTCTAACCTTAACTTCATTTCTCTTAATTGTTTTATTATTTAATATAATATTTCTTAAATCATCAAAATCTAATTTTCCTTCCTTCATTTAAAAAAATCTCCTTTTATTAATATTTTATGTACTTTTTATTTGCTAAATTCATATTAATGAATAAGATGAGAATTTTATGAGAGGTGTATACATTGAGATATATAGGACCATTCTTTCGGATGAATAGTCTTTCCCAAAAAGAAATCAGTGGTCAGCTTTTTCATTTATCAAAAGAATCAGTAAAAACCTTAGTATTAAGCTCTAAATGTGGTCTTTTGGCACAAGTTAGAACTTCAAAAAAATCTTCTATAAATGATATTAGCATATTAAATAATTTTTCTCCACTATTATGCTTATATAGGAAAGCATCTCCTTTATTCATTCATAGCAAAAGTAGTCATGGCTTTGATGAATCTAGTTTTAAGAAAGAAATAAACTCTTCTACTAGTGCTTTTATGACATTATGCTTACTTGAATTAAGCGAATATTACTCACATTATGATGAAGGAGGCAGAAATGTGGTATCTCTTGAAAAGCCCTTTAAATACCTAGCGAAAGAGCAACTGCAATTTTACTCTGAGAATTTAAGAAATAATGAGGGTTTATTTGTTGATAAAAAAAATGTCTCTGATGGAAATTCAAAAGGGTTTTCTTTAATAGATAAAGATGAAAAATTTAAGTTTTCTGATCAAGCCTTTATGATGGATGCTTACTTATTATATTCATATAATAATGAGTCTGACCAAATTAGTGATGAATTTATTAAATTTTCATATGAAATCTTAGATATGTTTAAAGACTATAAATCTGCCTTATATGATTTATCATTTAATGAAAACGCTCAAATTTTTCTTGCATTAAATGTATTTTATAAATATTCTTCTAACCTAGATGCGAAAGAACTTATTATAGATTTAGGAGATCTGTTAATTAGTAAATTTCAAGAAAAAGATTATTATTTAGATTCAATAGATGATTGTGCTTTATTTTCTATATGCTTAATGGAAGCTTATAAACATACAGAAATAATAACTTTTAAAGACATGGCTAAAGATATAACAGAAAAATTAATTAGCTTATATGATGTTGATAAAAATATATTCATTAAGCAATCTGATAAGAAAGAAAGTAAATATTCATGTTCGGAAGTCAACTCTTATCTTCTTTCATTAATTATGTACTCAAATCAAGAAAATAAAGCTACTGAATTAAAACCTATTATTTCTGGTATTTATAGAAAATTCTTTGTAAATGGGGGACTTTTAACAAGTTGGCCTGAAGCACCAACATTGGATGAAGTTGAAAGATATAAAAAATTGAGTTTACGTTCTGATGATATGTTAGACGAAACATATTTTAGAATGCCAATAGTTCCGACTCCTAAAAGTACAGGTTTAGCACCTATATTTATAAAAAGTTTAAGTTATTCAAAAAGGAAAGACTCCTTAAGTACTAGTAGGACTTCTTTTGATAGTAATAAAAATATGTTTAATTTCTTTTTAATTATTTATCTCCTTAAAGATATGGTTGAAGATTTCATGGAATTTACGCCATCTTTTTCTTCACAAGTACCACTTGATTTAAGAAGTATTAATCAAGTTAAAAACAATTCTGATAAAGATTATACCAATAAAAATGCCCCTCCAAATAATTCCAATGAAAGTTTATCAAATGCACCTACATTAAACTCTTCACAAGCTGTTAATCCAAAAATCAAATTAAATTCTCCAGCCATGGAAGAATGTAATAACTCCGAAGAATCCAGAACTAACAATATAAATACTTTAAAGAAAACTAATAATATTACTTTATTAAATAAAAATAATATTTCTAAAGCTAATCCTTCATTAAAAAATAAAAACTATAAGAAAAATAAATCTCAACATCCTCGCCATACTAAAAAAGGTTAACCTTATAGCTACTAATTGCTAAGTTATACTTATATGTTAAATTAAATTGGTAATTAAAAATACTAATTATCAATGACCAATGACCAATGCTTAATTATTGAGCATTGATCATTGATAATAAAATTTCACGTATAAGTAGCATTTCAGTTTTTTGTATCGATAAAACTATTATGATTAATTTTTTCTAAACTCATTTAATTGTGGTAAAATCTATATTTCCATTTCCATCTAATTTTAATTGTGATATTTTGCTTGAAATAGCTATATTTTCATTATAAAACACTAATGGTAGTATATTATAATTATCGAATAGACTTTCTTCTAAACTTGAATAATCATAATTTATTTTATTTATTGTTGCCTTTTCTAAAAACTTATTTTGATCATCTGTTAAATAATCTTTAAATTTAGAATAAAAACTTTGTTTATCAGATGCATTAGCATCATTATTAAGTAAAATCATATCATATCTCTTCTTTAGTTCTTCGTCTTTAAATTCTTCTTTTACTAAGCTATATTTTATAATTATATCTGTGTTTTTCTCAAACCAGTCTTGTATGGTTCTGCATAAAATTCTATTTTCATTATTTTCTTCGCATAATAGTGTTAATATTTTGGGTTTATTCCAATCACCCTCTTTATTACTGCTAACTTTTCTTGATTGTAATTTAGTTAAATCTTGCTTATCTTCTCTAAAAAAGCTGCCTTCCGCAAGATCAAATGCCTTATCATTTAAATCTTTATAAGATTCGATAGCTTTACATACATTATTATAAATTTCTCTTCTTCCTTGAATTGTAATCGAATTATAGTTATTATTAATAACTAAGTATGTTGCTTTTGCTTCAGGCACTGTAACTATTTTTTTTTGTTCAGCCAATTTATTAAGTTCACTTTCTGGAGGGTTTATTACAATATCTCTTTGCTTAATCTCATATGATGCCATTGATATTTCAACACTATCATCATTTAATATATTAATATTAGATACATTACTATCACTGCTCTTTTCATTCCTTTCAAGTGTCATATTATCTTTAGTAATAGAATTAATTTTATAATCTCCTGAATAAATTAATTCATTATAATTATTTCTTATGTTACCCCACATTATTAAATATTTTCTTAATCTATATTGCGGTTTGGTTAATTCACTTAAAAAGTTATCATTTCCTCTATTTAGTCTAATAACAACCGAATCTGCAGTGCCTTTTATAGCAACTCCAGTTTCAAATACAATTTTCCCATCTTTAAATTCTTTTGCTCCATACACCTCAAGCAATGCTTGTATGTTTTCTTTATCTTCTTCCTTTAATAGTTCTTTAAAAAATTCAACTATATCATTAGGGGTTATTTTACTTCCATCACTCCAGAAAATATCATCCCTAAGCTTAAATTCGTATTGAATTCCCTCTGAATCTTTTATGATTTCACTTGCCAATGATGGTACTATTTTATTGTCATCACTCTTTGAAATTAGCCCTTTACTAACTGCACACATAATATCCTCATGACGTTTAGATAAATTAGTGACCTTTTCCAAATCTTTTGGGATTTCATCTATTCCATAATTCAATGTTTCCTCTAAATTATTATTGGATAAATTGCTATTTTCTTTATTTATAAACCCTAGACAAAATAAAATTACAAAAATCATCATAACTACATAGAAAAAGTATTTTTTCATAATTACACCCTTCACTTTGATTTAAACATATTCAAAAAAATAAAAAGTCAGTAGGCTAGTCTATTTTATTTCCTATGTCTTATATTTGTATTATTACCACAAATTATTTCTTCTAATCAAAAAGCTGACTCAAAATAATTTAAAATCATTTTGAGTCAGCTTTTTGATATATTGAGTTTTGAAATAAATACTTCTATTCATAATTTGTATTTTTCATTTCACTAAATTTATCATAAAGAAAATTAAAGAAATAGATATTGCAAAACTGAATAAGGTATATATTATTCTCTTTCTGCCTGTTTCATTAAGAAGAAATCTAATACCCAAAGTTGTCATAGTTATACAAACTCCAAGCTGCATTGGTAAGTATGAATTAAAAATTTGACTAACATAATAAAATTGATATGTTGTTGTAAAAGTACAAATTATTAAAATGCTTGTTATAAACGCCGCCATAGATCCAAACACATTTACTAATTTTTTCATACTCTACCCCCTTAATATCTCCTCAAATTCCTCTTCTGAAAGAACTTTAACTCCTAATTCTTCTGCTTTAGTTAATTTTGATCCAGCAGCTTCTCCTGCTATTACATAATCTGTTTTCTTACTGACACTTCCTGAAACTTTTGCG
>JAKBFR010000119.1 GCA_021837545.1 Bacillota bacterium
ATTTTGTTTGCGGAGAAGAAATTCTTGGAGATGAAAAAAGATGTTCAATTTCATATGATGTACTTTATCAAGATATACAAGTCGGCGGGAAAATTCTTGTTGATGATGGTCTTTTAAAGTTCAAAGTTACTGGAGTTGAAGGTAAAACAATACATACTAAAGTTATCGTTGGTGGAGAAATTAAAAACCATAAAGGTGTTAATGTTCCTAACGTAATTATAAAACTACCATCAATCACTGAAAAAGATATTGAAGATATTAAATTTGGTTGTAAAATGGGTGTTGACTTCATAGCTGCTTCTTTCATAAGAAAAGCTAGCGATATCCTAGATGTAAAAAAAGTTTTAAAAGAAAATCATGGTGAACACATAAAAGTAATAGCTAAAATAGAAAATCAAGAAGGCGTAGATAATATAGATTCTATCATTGAAGTAACCGATGCTGTAATGGTTGCCAGGGGAGATATGGGTGTTGAAATTCCAATCCAAAGAGTACCTATAAATCAAAAAATGATAATCAGAAAATGTAATGAAGCAGGTAAGATTGTTATAACTGCAACTCAAATGCTTGATTCAATGATCAGAAATTCAATTCCAACTAGAGCTGAAGCAAGTGATATTTGTAATGCAATTTTTGATGGTACTGATGCAATAATGTTAAGTGGTGAAAGTGCTTCTGGTCTGTTCCCTATAGAAGCTGCAAAGATAATGTCTAAAATAGCTCAAGAAGCTGAAGAGTATTTAGATTATGATCATTTAACTGCAAGACTTAGAGAACCTTCTCTTACTGATTATGCAGCTGCAATAAGTTATTCTGCTTGTAGAACTGCTAATATTTTACATGCAAAAGCTATCGTTGCTGCAACTAAGAGCGGCGCTACGGCAAAATTACTTTCAAGATACAGGTCAAAAGCTCCAATCATAGCTATAACACCTTATGAACAAGTAAGAAGAACCTTGAGCTTAAACTTTGGAATATTCCCTATGACTTGCCAAATGTTTAACACAACAGATGAAATATTAACAGAAGCTAGGAATATTGTATTTAAGTTAAACTTTACACAACCTGGCGATGACATAATAGTTGCTGCTGGAATGCCAACAACACAAACTGGTGGAACTAATATGTTAAAGATAGAAAAGATTTAATTCAATTAATAATTAACAGTTATAGTACTATTTCCTTTGGAAATTGAATCATTAAAATAAGACTCTGCGAATCAAAAATTTGATTCGTGGAGTCTTATTTATTTTAAAGCATAGAACTTTGTTCCTTAATTGTTAATTGATTTATTTTTACTCAAATTTAAATCCTTTAAGTAAATCTCCTAAAGATGTTCCTTCACTATCTTCATTATCAATGTAATTAATATATTCTTTGTTAGTTTCTGCAGCTTCTTTTATACTCAAAGCTATTTTCTTATTTTCTCTATTAATATCTAATACTTTTACTTTTACTTTTTGATTAACTTCTAATATATCTGAAGGTTTTGCAATACGCTCATCTGTAATTTCTGAAATATGTACCAATCCATCTACACCTTCAAATAATTCAATGAATGCTCCAAACGTCGTAAGACGTACAACTTTACCTTCTACCAGATCTCCTACTTTAATATCTTCACTATGAACTGTCCATGGTTCCTTTGTTACATCTTTTAATATTAAAGATAATCTCTCTTTTTCTCTATCTACAGTTCCTATAAATACTTCAACTTTATCACCTTCTTTAACTACATCTTCTGGCCTATTTACTCTTTCCCATGATAAATCTGAAATGTGAATTAAACCTTCTACTCCACCAATATCTACAAATGCGCCAAATTTAACTAATTTTTTAACAATACCATTTCTTTTTTCACCTTCTATTAAAGCATCCCATATAACCTTTTTGTTTTTGTTGTATTCTTCTTCTTCAATAACTCTTCTTGATCCTACAACTTTTTTATTTCTAAAATCCAATTCTGTAATTCTGATTTCTAATTCTTTTCCTACTATAGTACTAAGTTCAATTCTTTCTTTGCTTACAAGTGAACCTGGAATAAAGACTCTTACATTTCCATAATAAGCAATTACTCCACCTTTAGTTTCTTCCTTAACTTTAACAGTAATATTTTTTTGTTCTTTAAAAGATTCCTTTATTTCTTCTTTTTCTTTGATTTCTAATACTCTTACTAATGAAAGTTCAACGTATCCTTCTCCATCGTTTGGAGATATCACATATACGTCAATTTCGTCATCTTTACTAACTACTTCTCTAGGATCTTTTCCATCTGATGATAGTTCTTCTTTAGATATTAGTCCATCAAAAGCATAATTTATATTAACTGAAACTTCTTTATCGTTTACATCTATTACTTTACCCTTTAAAATATCCCCCCTACTCAATCTCTTTACATCATAATCATTTAAAAGTTCACCCATACTACTCATTGTTTCTCCATTAGACATTAATCATCACTCCTTAAATTATAATTTACTCTACTTACAATATTAATCTAAGAAAAACGATTATACAAGTGTATGTTAATGTACTACTAACATACTTATGATATAATTAATTGAAAACCTTTATATAATAAATAACAAAATATATATTTGTTGTAAATAATTATTCTTAACTCAAGACTCAAATGGCAAATATCATTTAAGTAGTATCCAATACCACTTAAAACATTAGATATTACTACTATACGTGAGATATATGACCCTATACTGATGATAATTAATTCTAACAATCTTTTTTAGTCTTTTTTCGTTACTTTTCCATATTGTGTATAAGTAATCTTTTTTATATAATAAATACATAGTCTTTAAGGGGTGATCACTATTAATAAGATTAAGAAAAAATATGCTTTAATTCTGCTTTTAACATTTATCTTTGCATTTTCAAGTTTCCCTTTAGATGCATTGTCCTTGACAGGTATAAGTCCATCTGATAGCACAACAGCTTTTGCTAAAAGCAGTGGTAGGTCAAGTTTCAGCAGTAAATCTAGTACAAGTAGTTCAAAATCAAAAAGCGGATTTAGTTCAGGCTCTGTTAGCAATTCATCGAGTAAATCTTCTACTAGTACTAGCAAAGATTCAACTAGTTCAAAAAGTGCTGAAGGATTTAAAACAGGTGATTTTTCAAGTGGTAGTAGTGGTTCAAAAGCTAGTTCTGATTCAAGTACTTCTTCCAATAGTAATGGTGCTGCAAAGGGATTTAGTAGTGGCTCATATTCTACAACTGATAAAAATAAAACTAATGATTCTTCGAGCTCTTCTAATGCAACTGATAATAAAAATAGTACCACTCAGACCTATAACAATAATTCTGGCAGAAGCTCATTCTTTCCATTCTTCGGAGGGTTTGGTGGCTTCGGTGGATTTTACAGACCATTTTATTTTGGTTCAGCTTCGAGTTCAATCGTTAATGCTTTAGTTTTATCCGGAGTATTTCTATTAGCCATTGTATTAATAAAAAAATATTTAAATAATAAAAGAAAATAACAAAAAATTTTTGGAGGTATTTATATGGGAATTTTTACAAGAATGTCAAATATGATTAAAGGAAAGGTAAATACTACATTAGATGAAATGGAAAATCCAGTTGAGTTATTAGATCAAAAAATAAGAGATATGGATGAACAATTCAATAAAGCTAAATTAAGTTCAGCTCAAATTTTAGGCAATGTTCATGAAATTGAAAAGAAGTTAACTCTTTCTAAAAAGGAATCTGAAGATTATGATCAAAAAGTAAAATTAGCTTTAAGTAAAGGAAACGAAGAACTAGCTAAGAGAGCTTTGGCTAAAAAAGTTGAAGTAGATAAAAAAATTGTTTCTTTACAAGCAAGCTATGATAATTCAAAAGTTCAAGCTGATACATTAAAATCAAATCTTCGTGCTTTAGAAGAAGAAATAACAAAAACTAGAAGTTATAGAGATGAGGCTGCTGCTAGATTTGCAAATGCTGAAGCATCTCAAAAAGTTAATGAAGTACTTGCTAATGTTCAAACTAAGAGTAATTCAATACAAATTGATAGTATAGAGAGAAAAATTCAAAGAAAAGAATCTCTTGCTCAAGGCTTGGGAGAATTAAGAGATTTAGATAATTTCGATAGTGAATTTGCAAAACTAGATGAAGTTGACTTAGACCTTGAATTAGCAAAATATAAGAATAACTAGGTGCTCAATATGGATAATGATAAAGATATTGATTTTATCAATGAAGAAAGAAGATATTGGGGGAAAATTTATACTGATGTAGCTTATGCTATAAGTGAGATATCTCCCTTTGTTTCTGAAAGAGATTTAAATATACGAAAATATTTTACTAAAGCATCGATACTTCAAGAATATACTAAGCTTTTAGACTCTGCTGAAGCTGATTGCAAAAAGAAATCTTTATTTTCAATGTTTAAATCTAATCCAAGTATTACCTTACTTAGAGATTTTAAATGTAAAAATAGAGAAACTTTTACGCAATTAGAAAAATGTTCTCATTGCGAATGTTTAAACTGTGCTTTTGATTGTAATTTTAAAAAATGTTCAAGCTGTAGAAGTGAATCTATGATTTGCTTTTGTGATAAAGAAAGGGTTAATGTACGAAAATTCAACAATTTCACATTAGATCTTACTAACAATGACAATGGAAGATCTTCAAAATATAAAGTCTTAGCTGTTGTTGAAGATTGTACATTAAATAATCTATATATTTTACTAGAAAATATAACTAATTCAGGTGATAAATTAGTACTCTATTATTATCCAGGAATTAAAGAAGACTCCTATGGTGAAATAACAGATGCTGCTGAATTTGATTTCGTAATTGAAACTTATCAAAGCGCAGAATAACTAATTCTCTAAATGAGTTGGCTTAATGAGTTGGCTTGATTGCGATGTTGAGACTAAAATAATAGCATAAATTTAAGATATAGCTGAACTTTGTAACAGCACTATCTTAAATTTATGCACCTCAATATCGCAATCAATTACTAGAACGAAGTCGCTAAAAGCCGACCGTCCCGTATGGGGATTCAAAACTCACGATTTACCCCTAAAATCTATATTTTTATTCATTTATTAACATTTTAAAGCTTTATTTCTTGAAAGTATATAGTTTTCTTTATTTTAGTACATAAGATCCCCCTCCCCATGATTAAGTACTTATTCACTTTTATCTTTATTTAGGGTGGCGACGTACTCCGAGGCATTATTTTACCTATCTTTATTAAATTTCCCTTCTCACAATTTTTACACTTTCCTATTTTTATTCCTGTTAATTTGAAAAATAGCTCCGCTGACGATAGATTCTCAAGTTCTTTAGGTTTAACCCTAAAGATTTCTAAACAGCGTTTAAACTTTAGTTTTTTATTTCTGTTTCCTAAAATTCCATAATGCCTTATTTTCACAAATCTATCTGGCAGAACATGCATAGTAAACCTTCGGATAAATTCTATTGGCTTTAAAGACATCACTTTTTCTTTATTTTTATCTTTATAATCTCTCCACTTAAATACTACTTTTTCATTATCAACTTTTATAATTCTGTTATCTGATATAGCAACTCTATGAGTATATCTACCTAAATATTGAAGTACATACTCGGCATTGCTGAAAGGTGCTTTGCTATAAACAATCCATTCTTTTTTATATAAATTATCCTTAAATGAATTAAATATATTTCTTGATGATAACTCACTAATGTTTTTAGGAAATTTAAGTTTGTTATCTTTGTAAAGTTCATTTAAGTAATATAGAAATTTTCCTCTAAATTTTCTTGATAAAACTTTTACTGGAATAAGAAATTTCTTTTTTGATTTTATCCATTTAGTGTTATCAAAACTTAATCCACCACCAGGTACTATACAATGAATATGTGGATGAAACATTAAATTTTGTCCCCAAGTATGCAATATTGTTGTAAAACCAATACTCGCATTTAAGTATTTTTTATCCTTTGCTAATTCTAACAAAGTCTCGGAAACAGAAGTAAAAAGAATAGAGTACATTTCTTTTTGGTTAAACAATGTTAAAGAATTTAATTGTTCTGGTATAGTAAAAACAATATGAAAGTAATGAGTTGGTAGTAACGTTTTGCTTCTTTCATAAATCCACATTTCCTTGGCATAAGCCTGACATTTAGGGCAATGTCTGTTTCTACATGAGTTATATGAAATCTTAGTTTCGCCACACTCATCACACTCATATACATGGCCGCCAAGCGCAGCAGTTCTACAATCTCTAATAGAATATAGTGCTTTTAGAATATTAGATGGTAACGTTCTTGATTTAGTATAAGCTTCTCCATGCAATTTCATAATATCTTGAAGTGAATTCATAAACCTAATCTAATGTATCTAAAGGACTTCGTATATTTAATATCTGATAATCTTTTACATGTAAATATATCGAGGTTGTTTTTATATTAGAATGTCCCATTAATCTTTGAATATTTACTAGTTCAACATCATCATTCATTAAATGAGTTGCAAAAGAATGCCTCAAAGTATGCACAGTCGCTTTCTTTACTATTCCAGACTTTCGCATTGACTTCTCCATAGCCATTTCTATGCAACGAGTGGTTAGCTTTGTCTTTGTTAGTCTAGATATAAATAAGTAATCATCTGGAGAATAATTTTTATAACCAAACTTCTCCCAATATACCCTTAGTAATTCTAGATTTTTTTGAGATAATAAAGTATATCTTTCTTTATTTCGCTTACCATTTCTAACTCAAATTTTCATTTCTTTGCTCATAATATCAGATATTCTTAAGTTTATAGCCTCGCTAACGCGTAAGCCGGCAGAATATATAGTTGAAAGTATTGCTTTATGTTTTAAATAAGTAGTAGATTCTAATAAAAGTTTTACTTCTTCTTTTGTTAAATATTTAGGCAATTTCTTATCATATCTAAGTCTTGGAACTCTTAGATCACTCCATGATCCTTCAAGTGTTACAACATAAAAGAATTTTAGAGTACTATTAATATAATTTACAGTTCCTCTGCATAATTTTTTCGTTTTTATGCAATACTCTAAATAATTAATGATTTCAGGTTCACCTATTAATTCAGGTGGCTTGTTATAAAATCTAGAAAAAGCTTTCATTGTGCAAACCATATTTTTGATAGTAGGTTCACTACGTCCGCGAAGCTCTAGATCTTTAATCATTTTTTCGATTTTTTGATACATTTTATCACTCCTTGTATAAGGCGTGTAAAATGTGAGAAGTGAA
>JAKBFR010000014.1 GCA_021837545.1 Bacillota bacterium
TGTATATTTTTTATCATACTTACTATCCCCTTAAAAATAGAGAGAACTCAATCACTATTATTAATGATATGAGTTCTTTCCTTGCAATTGATTTTTATAATTATTTATCATTACTTTCTATAACTTTTTCATTTTAATATATTTATATTCTTTAATAAACAAAAAGTACTGCAAATATAACAAATACTGCATTGCCAGTACTTTTTTGTATTTAATTGTTATTAAAGTTCTTGGTTGCACTTCGTGCCTTTTTATAGGTGTATATTTTTAGGTTTCTATATCTATTATATGATGCCATTATTTCTTGCTTCCTTGGCATAGCTAGACTTCCACTTCCGCCTTTTATTCTTTCCATTGATATTAGACCCTTTTTCTCTATCTCACAAATTATATTATCCACCATATCTTCGAAGCCTAGCCCTTTATTCACAATATTAACTTCTGCCCATTTCATAATTGAACCTATAGCATTTAATTGTTCATTATCCACAATTTGCTCCACAGCTCTTAAATTTATATCTTCTTTATTTATATTTATTGTGTCTATTCCTATTGTTTTTATTTTAATGCCCTTTTCTCCAGCCTTAATGGTTCCAGCTTTAACTATTCTATTAAATGCAATATTTATTTTTAGATTTTTATCATTAATCCTTTTTATAATATTGCCTTTACTTAGCTCTTTAGCTTCTTTTGTGACATCTTTAGTTTCATAATTGTCCATTTGTATTACGCAATCTGCTACATCAAAAAAATCTCCACAGCTTCCAACTACTATTATTGTTGAAATATCTCTTTGTTCGCATAAAGGTTTCACTATTTCAATAAATGGTGTGATTGGCTCTTTTTCTTTAGATACTAATTTTTGCATTAAATCGTCTCTCATCATGAAATTAGTAGCTGAAGTATCTTCATCTATTAAAAGTACCTTAGAATTGCTTTCAATTCCTTCTATGATATTGGCTGCTTGTGATGTACTCCCACTTGCATTTTCTGTATAGAATTCTTCAGTATCTTTTCCATTAGGTAAATTACTTATAAATAAAGATATATCTGTTTTAATTACACATCTATTATCTTCTGCTCTTACTTTTAAAGCTGATTCATCTGTTATGACAAACTCTCTACCATCACCTTCAATATGATTATAAATTCCAAGTTCTAACGCTTTTAATAAAGTAGATTTACCATGATATCCTCCACCAACTATTAGTGTTATACCTTTCTTAATACCCATCCCTTTAATTCTACCTTTACTTTGAGTATTAAATTCTACTTCTAATTCCTTTGGTGAAACAAATGCTTTACCACCTTGTAATGTTTTTGTAGATATTCCACTTTCTCTAGGTAACATTGATCCATTAGCTACAAATGCAATTAGTCCTCTATTATGCAATTGCATTCTTATATTTTCTTGATCTTCTACAAGTTTTACTCTACTTATTAATTTTTCATTATTAATATTTTTATATATTAAAGTTTTCTCTACAATGTTTGGAATAACATTATATAAAATCTTCTCTAATTCTCTTGATAAAACACTTCGTCCTCTTGCTGGAAATCCAACATAAAACCTTGCTTCTATTTTTTTCTCATCTATGATTATTGAAGTCCTCTTCAATATCTCTTGTGGGCATTTACTAATAGCTATTAAACCACTCTTTCCAGATCCAAAAACTCTTTCATTGCATTTATTTATATTAAAATAAAATTCTCTTGTTAAATAATCTGCCACTGCAATATTTTTGTTTTTATTATCAAAAAGTTCCTTTGGGAACTTAGCTACATTTTGATTTACTATTACTCTAATTCTTGATGGTGATGCAAAAGGATCGCCTTGAACATAATCTATGCTAAGTGTATAATCTTCAAAATCATATTCTCCCTCTAAATCCTCATACAACCTATAACTTTTCCCATCGATTCTATCTAACTCTCTTTTTAATTCTTGCGAATTTTTCATATAAATCCTTTCTTAGTCACACGTACTAGTTTATTATTTTTTTAATATTATTTTTACATTGTATTTATCTATTTTATGAAAATAATATTGAATAATTATAACATATAACTTAAATATATTTACATGTAAATATACTAGCAATACATTTGAAATTAAGCTTATTGATACTGCTATAGCTATGAAGAAAGGAATTGTAGTCGCCACTATTGATGTATATCATTTTTTAGTTATAGATGTCGAGGCTGATTTCATAAAAGTGTCTGCACTAAGCTCTAAAGGGCAAAAACTTGATGAGTTTAAAATAGATAAGACTAATTATATTGATTAAATATATAATTGCTTTAGTTTTAAAATTAGAATTGTTTAAAAATTTTAACTGTTAACATACCTTTTATTTTTTCCTATATATTATATAATGTTAATACAATATACTTCAGGGGAGGTTTAGTTTTTTATGAATAATAAACTAACAGAAGAAAATATTAAAAAATTAAGAGAAGAACTAGATTATAGACTAACAGTAAAAAGAGCTGAAATAGCAAAGGAAAAATTAGTAGCTGCTGCACATGGCGATAGGTCAGAAAATGCAGAATATAAAGAAGCTTGTGCAAATTATAGAGAAAATGATAATAGAATTCAATATTTGTTAACTATGATTTCAACAGCAACTGTAATAGATGATAAGAATGTTGATAAGTCAATATTAGGACTTAATAGTAAAGCTAGAATCAAATTTATAGATGATGAATATGAAGCTATTGTAACATTAGTAACTACTATGGATTTAGACCCTGAAAATATGCTTATAAGTATAGAATCAGATTTAGGAAAAGCATTATCAGGCAAAAAAATTGGAGATATAGTTGAAGTTAATGCTCCAGGAGAAAAATATACAATAGAAATATTAGAACTATTAAGGCAATAATAATAACTTAATAAAATAACCCTCGAAATCAACTTTTTTTGATTTTCGAGGGTATATTTTATCTTCTATTCCTGTAACTCATCTGAAAATACTCTTTCAATATGTATTGCAAGATATCCAATTTCTACTTCTTTAATTTCTTTCTTTAATTCACTGCCTAATTTTTTGCAGATATATTCAGCAATTTCAAATGACTTTTCGAACCGTTTCTTAATATAATCATTCATATCAAGCTTTAATGTTTCACCCTTTAATGTTCTTGCTGTCATATATTTAATATGGCTCATAAGACGATTATAAGATAATGATTCAATATCTATTGTCTTTCCAATGTTTTGTTCGATAGATGTAATACAATCTCTAACAAGCATTGCCATTTCCATTGCCTGCGATATTTTTTCATTTCCAAGGCTTGAATGAATATGAAGTGCTATATAACCAACTTCATCTTCATTTATCTCAACATCTACTACTTCTTTTATGATGTTTTTTCCCTTGCATGCAACTTCATATTCTTCCGAGAATAAAGCTCTAATGTCTGGTGTTAAAGGATTGCTTATATGTTCATTATTTTTTATTCTTTTAACTGCAAATGCAATATGATCTGCAAGAGGGCATAAAATGTTCTCATCTACTTCTTTAAATTTCTTTTTGGCTTCCATAATGATGGCACTAGCAATTTCTAAAAATTTAGGTTCAATATTGTTTATTATCTCTTTATTTTGACCTCTTTCTGTTTCTTGTTGTAATAGATATATATGGGTATCTTCTGGTGCTTCCATACGTTCATTCACCATTTTCCCAAAACCTATACCTTTTCCAAGCAGTATATGTTTCTTATTCGTATCCATATCTATAGCGAGCACCCCATTATGATTTAATGCCTTTATCACTCTGAACATTTTATGCCTCCTCTTTACATGTTATTCCAATACATCAATAGCGATCATTGCTTCTCCAGCTTTTATCTCACCTGCATTTAATAAACGTACTTTTTGTTTACTGCTTAATGCTGTGCAAATAATTGGTGATACAATAGATGGTGCATTATCTTTTATGAATTCTAGGTCAAAACTTAATAATTTATCACCCATCTTTACCTTATCTCCACCTTTTACAAAAGCTTCAAAGCCTTTTCCATCAAGGTTTACTGTATCTATTCCTATATGAATAAGTAATTCGAGACCATCAGTTGTTGTTAATCCTACTGCATGTTTTGATGGGAATACAAAAGTTATTTCTCCATCTGCTGGTGCTACAACAATACCATCAGTTGGAATGACTACAACTCCATCTCCCATAATCTTGCTTGCAAATGCTTCATCTGGAGCTTCTGATAAATCTTTAGCAACACCTGTTAATGGACTGTTTAAGATTATTGTATTAATAACTTTTTCTTGATTTCCTTTTTCTTGCACTATTTCGTCTTTATTTGCTTCTACTGTATTCATAGAAACTTCTTCATTTGGAGCTGTAACTAAGTAATCTTCTAAATTTGATTTTATAACGGTTACTCTTGGTCCATACATAATTTGAACTCCAACACCTTTATGTATTACTCCTGAAGCTCCTGAGTGTTTTAATAATGCTTCATTTACTAGTTCTGATTTATGTACTGTACAACGTAATCTTGTTGCACAACAATCAACATCTGAAATATTTTTCTTTCCACCAAGACCTTGACAGATCATAGCTGAAAGTTCATCTACATCTCCATTTCCAGCATTTTTCTTTGCTTCGACATCACTTCTACTATAAAGTTTAACTTCATCAGTATCTTCACGTCCTGGAGTTTTTAAATCCAATTTCTTAATTAAGAAAGAGAATAATAAATAGTATACTACAAAATATCCAATACCTACAACTATAACCCAGATCCAGTTTGTTTTAGCATTTCCTTGTAAAATACCAAATAGGAATAAATCAATAAATCCACCAGAGAAAGTCATACCTACTCCAACGTTTAACATGTGCATGAACATATATGCAAGTCCTGCAAATATGCAATGAATTCCATACAATACCGGTGCAACAAATAGGAATGTAAATTCAATTGGTTCTGTTATACCAGTAAGCATTGAAGTTAATGCTGCTGATAATAGTAATCCACCAACAACTTCTCTTTTTTCTGGTTTAGCACATCTGTACATTGCAAGTGCTGCTCCAGGTAACCCAAATATCATAAGTGGGAATTTACCTGACATAAATCTTGTTGCGGAAACACTAAAATGTGTTATTCCTGGAGTTGCAAGTTCAGCAAAGAAAATATTTTGAGCACCTTCGATAACCTTACCACCTACTGTAGCTGTACCACCTACTGCTGTTTGCCAGAACGGTAAGTAAAATACATGATGAAGACCAAAAGGTATTAATAAACGTTCCATTAAACCATAAACCCATGTTCCTACATAACCTGATTCGAGTACAACCTCTCCAACTTTATAAATACCTGCTTGAACTGGAGGCCAAGCATAAAACATTAAAATTCCAACAATTAAATATGTTATTGCACTAATAATAGGAATAAATCTTGTACCACCAAAAAATGATAATACTTGTGGTAATTCAATTTTATAAAACCTATTATGTAGTGATGCTACACCAAGCCCTACAATAATACCACCAAAAACACCCATTTGTAATGAAGTAATACCAAGTACTGAAGTTGATGCTCCACTTAAAAGAGCTTCAGTTCCTCCATTAATATTAATCATAGCACCTATTGATGCATGCATAATGAAAAATGCAATTGCTGCAGATAGCGCTGCTACCTCTTTTTCTTTTTTTGACATACCTATTGCAACACCCATTGCAAAGATTAATGGTAAGTTTTCAAATACTACACTTCCAGCAGCATTCATTACTGAAAGAATTGAATAAACAAATGTCCCAGGTCCGATTAAATTAGTAAGTCCATAGGTTTCAAGCATTGTTGCATTGGTAAAAGAACCACCTATTCCTAAAAATAATCCTGCCACTGGTAAAATAGCAATTGGAAGCATAAATGATCTTCCTACACGTTGTAAAACACCAAAAAATTTGTCTTTCATAGTTTCTTCTCCTTTTATATTTAATATAATTATTACTTTTGAGAAGTTTTTCTATATTTTTTGAGCATCAAAAAAAAGCATCATCAAACATAAACATCCTCAAATATTTATGTATATTTCTTAAATTTTCATGTTTATAAAAAATCCTTATGTACTATTTTATAAGTGTACTATCATTCACCATATTTCTTACTATATTTCACCTGTAATTTTATATCAGGATGCTTTTTACAAAACTGACTAATTACAAAATAACAACTTGGACATGGTTCCCATTTACTATACAAAATAAGATTTCCTTCATTCTTCACTTCTTTTGCTTCTATTTGTTTATGTATTTCTTCGATTATCTTTTTTTCACTATCGTTAACTCTGTTATATCCAGTTCCTAACTTACCTAATTTATTAACTTTGCAACTTTTAAAAATTGCTGAATCTTTTTGTGGTGCAGTACAATAATCTATTATATTATTACTACCACTTATTGCTTTAAATTCCTTATTATCATATATTGCTACTGCTATGTTTATAGTATCCTGTAGAGCTTTACTTTGATCTATTTTAAATGTTGTTTTTTCTTTTTCGCAAACTTTCATGTATTTATTTATATTCTTTATTAAACGTTGCATTCTTGGTATGTTGTTACTTAAATATTCATGATACTCTACAGTGCCCTTCTTTGCTTTTATATATTCATAATTTATTCTTTTAGGTATTTCTATAGATATTGTTTTAGTTTTAGTTTGGGCATTATATGTTTCTTTTACGCCTTCTTTTCTAATAAAAACCATTTTTTTCAGTAGTTCAATATCCTTTGCATACAGATAGTCCTTACCTAATTCTTTTTCTAAATTATTCAATTTTGCTTTCTCGTCTTCACTTATTATTCCAGATATATTTCTTTTTATTTCTTCTATGGATTTTATGATATCTTCAACATTATCTTGAGCGCTCATCACTCGTTCATATTCAATTCTATCTATATTTAGTTTTTTTACTTCACTTATTCTTTTACATAGTTTGTTATGTTCATTTTCAAATAATATCATTTTTTCTATATAGTCCATGAAATCTTTAATATCATTTGCTCTATATGTAATCTCACTATCCTGAAGGCATATCTGCAACCTCTCTGTTACACTATTATCTACTCCAAAAGTCTTCATAATTTTTTCTTTAAATTTTTCTTCATCAAATTCATTTATCTTATATCCTTCTGTTTTTAATGCATCCTTAAAATCATTTAGATTATTAATTTTTATTCGTTCTTTTTTTCTCTTCTTTAAAGTCATATTTATTTGTATCATACCCACCTCTTATCTTTTGAGTCCATATTAAAAAATAATGCAATATCCATTATACAAGTGTTCATATAGTTGATTGAACACTTGTATTAACAAATTACAGTAATTTCTTATACAAAAGGTTACACTTTATGAACTTTCCACATTATAAAAGTTTTCTTTTTAGAACAAAATCTTTAAACTCAGCTTATCTTCCCGTCATATTTTATTAATATATCTTCAATATCTTTATTTTGGCACAGATATAATGGAGTATGTCCTTCATTATTTTTGGAATTTATATTAAACCCAAGAGAGATAAGAACTTTAACAAAATCTTCAAAAGTTTCAGTATTACAATTTAAATAATCATCATGTAATAGAGTATTGTTATACTTATCAGTATGTTTTATATCTGCTCCATATTTCACAAGAAGGTTCAAAAGTTCTACAGAATAATTAAAACTACAATGAAAAACAGGAGTTTTACTTGATATATCTTCAGCATTTACTTTAGCTCCCCTATCTAATAATAATCCAACGACATCAATTTTAGGTTTTGCTCTTGCACATATTCTATGCAAAGGTGTTTCTTTCAGATAACTTTGATAGCTGTTAATGTCTGCACCATTATTAATTAAAAGTTCTATTACTCCGAAATAATTGTTTTGACAATTATCTATTGCTAAATGAAGTAGGCTCTTATTATCGTATTTTTCATTAACATCACCTACATTTTTCAAGAAAATTTTAAGTTCATCCAAATTCCCCTCTTCTATTGTTTTTAAAATAGATTTTTGCTTTGAACCAAACAAAATATCATGAATCTTCATGATAATTACCTCCTAATATTGTATCAACACAATCATATAATATAAATATATCAAACTTTAAATCATTGACTTCTTGTTGTTACTCTTGTTTTTACTCAATCACTATATTTAAAAATTATCTCTCATTTCTGATTCCTAAATCATTATAAAGTAAAAAATCCCCGTCAATACTTAATAAGTATTGTCGAGGATATGCTTGGTGGAGGCGAGGGGTATCGAACCCCTGTCCGAAAGCAGCTGAATTTGCCTTTCTCCGAGTGCAGTCTAAGTTTTAAGATTCCCCAAAAGTATCGCCCTTAGACAGGCTATACTTTCCGGTAGCTTCATAAATACCCCTTTAGCTCAAAGCTTTGCTAAACTTCGTTTCCTACTTAATGACACCAGTTATCCAAGCCGTAGGCAACCTGGGCTGATGAGTAGCTTTAAACTAAGCTGCTATTGCAAAATTGTCTTCTGCGTTTACATTAGTGCATACTTGATTTGCGAGGACACATGCTTCCCTCGACTCGCTTAACAAACCCTATCCCACCCCCGTCGAAGCCAAGGCGCCCCCACGTTGAAGATGGTTTAAAAAACAAATTCAATTTTCAAAGAATAGTCATCTTGTATTTCTTATTCTATATCAATCACTGGAAGCTGTCAACTGGAACATTGTTACTCCATTAGCGTATATACTATTAAATTAAGAATATAATCTCCTTTTCTCATAATTTCCAATAATATTTTCACTAGTGTTTGTACCATCCATACAACTATATTGTATTCTTTATTTTTATAACTAATATAAATAAAAATAACTGTTCAAAAATAATTTAAAATTATCTTTAAACAGTTATTTTCCAACTATCTCAAATTATATATGCTATAAATTTAATTATGCAATAACAGTAGCACCATCTTCTATATCCGCTTCTGTTTCATTTACTATTAAACTTACAAACTTCTCCCCATATGGAATGCAGAATTGTATGAAAGGTCCTGTTGTTAACATCGCTATTACTGTACCAAGTCCAACTGTTCCCCCTAATATAAATCCTATTATTAAAAATCCACCATCTAGTCCTATTCTAATCCAACGATACTCCACTTTAGTCTTATCTTGTATTATAAATGGAATGATATCGTTTGGTGCAACACCTACGTTACTTGCTGAAAGTATTGAGAACCCTATTGCTATTATCAAGCATCCAAATACTACTAGAAGTGCTCTTATAACATAATTGTATGATTCAACTGGGAAATATGAAACCACTTTAACTCCAAGGTCAATAATTGGTCCTACCCCAACAACACAAATTAATGTTCCTATTTTTATACGCTTTCTCTCAACCAAAAATACTATGCAAAATAATATAACTAATATAATCATATTAGCTACTCCTGGTGTTACTTCTGCTTTTCCAGCTATTAATTTAACTAAGGAAAAATCCTTTAATCCTGTTTTGTCTAATGTAAACGCCAATCCCTGTGTAAAAACTGTAAATGGGTCTGAGCCAATATTAGTCTTTAAAAATAATGCAACTCCGAATTGAATTATACTCATTCCGATAAAAAATAGAAGTAGTCTTTTAATTAGGTTAACTGCTTTGTTCATATTCTTTCTTCCTTTTCTTTTTATTTCATACGCTCTCTTATACCAAATCTTATGTAAATGTTTGTAGGTAACCCTTTAAAATGCCCATTCACAATCATAAATCTAAAGGTATTCTACATCATATTTTACAGTTTGTCAAAAAAATCATTCATAATCGTTTACAAACAGTCAATTTCAGTCATATAATGGAATTTAAATACCAACAAATACTATATAGAATTATTTATATGGCTAACATATGAAAATAAATTCGTCATATACTGATTTACCTTTACTTATTTTTGTATTGCTCTATTTTATATTGTTTTTTACTTAACCTCAAAAAAGCCTTAGGAACCTAATCCCAAGACTTTCTTTAACTTATTATTTAATAACTTATAACTACTTGCATATTTACCTAAAGTTCAATAAAGCAAGTAAATTAATTTATATTAAGTAAATATTACTTTGATTGTAAATATTCATCTATGGCTTTTGCAGCTTTTTTACCTGCACCCATAGCTAAAATTACTGTTGCTGCTCCTGTAACTGCATCTCCACCGGCATAAACACCTTCTTTTGTAGTAAGACCAGTTTCCTCTTCTGCAACTATACATCTTCTCTTAGTAATTTCTAATCCTTCAGTTGTTGAAGATATTAATGGATTTGGCGATGTTCCAAGAGACATTATTACAGTATCTACATCTATAACAAATTCTGATCCTGCAACTTCAACTGGGCTTCTTCTACCAGATGCATCTGGTTCTCCAAGTTCCATTCTTACGCATTTCATCCCTGTAACCCATCCCTTTTCATCTACTAAGATTTCAGTTGGGTTTGTTAAAACATCAAAGATTACTCCTTCTTCCATAGCATGATGTACTTCTTCAGCTCTTGCTGGAAGTTCAGATTCTCCTCTTCTATAAACAATATGACTTTCAGCTCCAAGTCTAAGTGCAGTTCTTGCTGCATCCATAGCAACGTTTCCTCCACCAACTACAGCAACTTTATTTCCAGCTCTAACTGGAGTTTCATATCCTTCTACAGCTGCTTTCATTAAGTTAACTCTTGTTAAGAATTCATTTGCAGAAGATACTCCATTTGCATTTTCTCCCGGTATTCCCATAAATCTTGGAAGACCTGCTCCTGAACCTATAAATACTGCTTTAAAGCCTTCTTCTTCAAATAATTCATCTATTGTTATTGTTCTTCCGATAATAACATTAGTTTCAATTTTAACACCAAGTTTCTTAATGTTTTCAACTTCATTTTTAACTACTTTTTCTTTTGGAAGTCTAAATTCTGGAATACCATATACTAAAACTCCACCTTCTTTATGAAGGGCTTCAAATATAGTAACTTCGTATCCCTTTTTAGCTAAATCTCCAGCACAAGTTAATCCTGCTGGACCACTTCCTACAACTGCTACTTTAATTCCATTATTAGATTCTCTTGCACTTAAATCAACCTTATGTTCTGCTGACCAGTCTGCTGTAAATCTTTCAAGTTTACCTATAGATACAGCGTCACCCTTTATACCTAAAACACATCTTTCTTCACATTGCTTTTCTTGCGGACAAACTCTTCCACAAACAGCTGGAAGTGCACTGTATTTTGCAATTTCTTTTGCTGCATCCTCAAATTTTTCATCTTTAACATGAGCAATAAATCCAGGAATATTAATAGATACTGGGCATCCATCTACACATTTAGGATTTTTACAATTTAAGCATCTTGCTGCTTCTTTTGTAGCTTCTTCTTCATTATAACCTAAACAAACTTCTTCAAAATTTGTTGCTCTCACCTTTGGGTCTTGTTCTCTTACTGGTATTCTAACTAATCTTTCATTCATATCCATTATTTGTCACCTCCACAACCACAGCTACCATTACTGTGAGTATTTCCTTCTTCTGCTTTCAATTGACATTTTCCTTCTTCAGTCTTATATAGAGCTTGTCTTCTCATTGCTTCATCGTAATTTACTAAATGACCATCAAATTCTGGTCCATCAACACAAGCAAATTTAATTTCTCCACCAATAGTTACTCTACATGCTCCACACATTCCAGTACCATCAACCATAATTGAATTTAAACTTACTGTAGTTGGAATATTTAATTCCTTAGTTAACATAGAAGTAAATTTCATCATTATCATTGGTCCAATAATAATAGCATGATCATACTTTTTACCTTGATTATTAACCAAGTCTTTTAACATATCAGAACCTGTTCCTTTAAATCCATAGCTACCATCATCTGTTGTAACATAAAGATTTCCAGAAACTGCTTTTAATTCTTCTTCATATATTAATAAATCTTTATTTCTACTTCCTAATATAACATCTACATCTATGCCTTGTTCATGTAGCCATTTTACTTGCGGATAAACCGGTGCTGCACCAACTCCACCTGCAATAAATAGTAGTTTCTTTTTCTTTAATTCTTCTAAATCTTCATGTATCAATTCACTTGGTTGTCCAAGAGGTCCAACAAAATCAGCTACTTCTTGACCAACTTCAAATGAAGCTAATTGCTTTGTCCCTTTTCCAACAGTTTGGTAAACTATTGCAACAGTTCCTTTTTCTTCATCATAATCTGCTATTGTAAGTGGAATTCTTTCACCTTTTTCATCATTCTTTATAATAATAAATTGACCAGGTTTTGCAGACTTGGCTACTCTCGGAGCTTCTATATCCATTAAGAATATATTATCTGTAAGTTCCTTTTTGCTAACAATTTTATACATGTCCTAGCACCCCTTTTAAATATGTTAAGTTTTATAACCTTCTTATATAGTTTACACCATTATTCTGAATTTTAAAAATACTTTTTATGTGTTTTCAATATTTTATGATTTTCTAAGAAATATTTATAAGTTCCTATTTTTTTGTAAAAATTTATTAATAAGAAAAAATAGATGGTTAAATAAGTTACAAAATGTAAATTATTTAACCACCTATATAAATTAAGTAGTGTTAGTTTATATAATTCTTGTCTTTCTACTAAACAATATATTTCATTGTAATAACTACTTTTATTTTCATTTTCAATATATAAATTACTTAATAGGTAGAATTATTTTAAATTGTGTAGCAGTATCTGTACTTTTAACATGTATTTTTCCATTATGACTTTCTACTAAATCTTTTACAATACTTAATCCATATCCATGACTTTTATCAGTGTTATCTTTAGTAGTAAATCCCATTTTGAAAATATCTTTTAAATAATTTGCTTCTATTTTGGGTCCATTATTTTCTATTTTTATTACTGTATTGCCTAAATATTCATAACTTCTTGCAATTATTATTCCTTCACCTTTCATGGCCTTAATTGCATTATTTACTATATTAGATATTACCCTATAAAACTCCATTTCACTCATATTTATTAATCCAAAATCACATTTATCTTCTATTATAACATGTATTCCTTTATCTATTGCAGGCTTTAACGCAATCGATAATAATGAATTTTCATTGTTATTAACTTCTACAGCTGTTGGCGTAGAGTCATTGTTATTTATAATATCTTTTAAAGATTTTTTTAAATCATCGAATCTTTCCATAAGACAAAGTCCATATAAATAAGAGATTTGTGCTCCATAATCATGCTTAATTTTTCTAAGTTCATTATTCTTAATTTCTAATGCTTCATTTAATTTATAAATTTGTTCTGATTTCTGATGAATTTTCCAAAAATAAATTAAGACAGCTACAAAAAACAGAAAAAATATTATATATATAGCGTTTGTTAGCAATTGACTCTTTTCACTTAACGTAATCACATAAGAAGTTACTATAAAATCGAGTATAAAACTCATTATCAAAAAAAATACAGAAAAATTTTCATTTATTATAAATATATGAATTTGTTTTATTTTATTTATATATTTAAAACATAAAAATAATAATATCCATTGTGGAATATATATTATAAAAAATTTTTCATAATATATATATTCTAATGGAAGTATTCCTGTAATATATTCAAAAATCAAACTACCAAATATAGCTGAATATATCCCTATTATAAAATAAACTATTGTATATGCTGTTATTACACTTAAAACATTTTTTCTATAAAAAATAACCATTACGCCTAAAGCTAATATATGAGTTACAATCACAGTTATTCCCCAATTATTCCCGAATGTCCCAGTAAAAAAGTTTGCTACACATATAAATAATGACACAATACAAAATAATTTTATTTTATCTGTTTTTTCTTCTTTATCTGTACAATAAATAATTGTATAAGCAAATAATATCGATTGCAATACTGAAGTTATTAAATCTATAATAATTAATGTCAATTTACGCTCCCCCTTAGCTGATCTATAACTCTAATTTATCTTAAGTTTTTCATAGATTCAGGCATTTCTTCTACTCCACTAGCCCAAAATGATGCTGGAGCTAATGTAATCATTGAATCTGATATTCTCTTTAAAAATTCACCTAATACTTTTTTCATCATAAAATCCATCTCCCTTTAATTTTTTCAATTTCAAATCAGAAATGTACTATAATTTATTAATATTCTCTTTTATTAAACATTAGTGTAGCTTCAAATAGAATTGTCCATGTTATTATCGAATAATAACTACTATAGTTATATAAAACTATAGATAGCAATCCAAGTATTATTGAAGTACTTAGACCTCTAACTCTATTTTTCTTTATCAATTCAGGGCGCGTAATTGGCATTTTGGAATTTATTACTGGAGCTTGATTCCATATGCAAAATATACTCAGTAAAATTAAGATACAATTACTTATAAAACTAAGATTAGACTGCAAACTTAAAATCAATATTCCTGCTGTTAATAGCAATGTTGCTATAAAACACTTAATTTGAGTTTCTTCATGATATCCGCCTATAAAAGGTTTACTTACACACATTATTCCTGCGATTATCATCACCTCATTAAAATATCCAAATAATGAAAAAACAATTATTAGGAAAATCATTTTTATGAGCTCAAATAAAATAGTCACTAAAGCATATTCCATTTGTTCAAGTTCATCTTTACTATAATTATCATTTGTTGCTATACTGTTTATCATTCTTTTAGAAATACTTTTAACCATTTTATCACTCTTTTATATATTTATCTCATTAATACATATTATATCTCCTTATTTGTTAATTTTCAACATATTTGTTTTTTCTTATATATATTTTTAACATCTTTGTTTAGATTAATTTAACAAAAGAAAGTACCGCATAAAAGAAGAAGATATCCTTCAACTTTTTGATTTTAGGATATCTTCTTCTTACAAATAACTATATTAAATTACTTAATAGGTAACACTATTTTAAATTGGGTAGAAGTATCTGTACTTTTTACATGTATCTTCCCATTATGACTTTCTACTAAATCTTTTACAATACTTAATCCATACCCATGGCTTTTATCAGTGTTATCTTTGGTAGTAAATCCCATTTTGAAAATATCTGTCAAATAATTTTCTTCGATTTTCGGCCCATTATTTTCTATTTTTATTACTGTATTACCTAAATATTCATAACTTTTTGCAATTATTATTCCTTCACCCTTCATGGCCTTAATTGCATTATTTATTATATTGGATATTACCCTATAAAACTCCATTTCACTCATATTTATCAATCCAAAATCACATTTATCTTCTATTATAACGTGTATCCCTTTATCTATTGCAGGCTTTAACGCAATTGATAATAATGAATTTTTATTATTATTAACTTCTACTGCTGTTGGTGTAGAGTCATTGTTATTTATAATGTCTTTTAAAGATTTTTTTAAATCATCAAATCTTTCCATAAGACAAAGTCCATATAAATAAGAAATTTGTGCTCCATAATCATGCTTAATTTTGCTGAGTTCACTATTTTTGATTTCTAAGGCTCTATTTAATTGGGATATCTGTTCTGATTTATACTGTATTTTTCTAAAATATAGCAAAATAACTACAAAAAATATAAAAAACATTATATATATTATATTTTTTGTTAATTGACTTTTATATCCTATTGTTAATAAATAGAAAGTTATTATAAAATCCATAGTAACACTAATTATTAATGAATAAATTAATAAGCCTTCAGTTACTATTAATTTATATACTTGTTCTATTTTTTTTATATACTTAAAACATAAACATATTAGTATCCATTCTGGAACATATATTATAAAAATTTCTTCATAATTTATATACTTAATTGGTAAAAGTTCCTTTACATAAGCAAAAATTATATTTCCAAATATAATAGAATAAATTCCTATAATGCAGTAAATGATGGTGTGTGCTATTAATGCATTAATTATATTTTTCTTATATAATAAGACTACTAACCCTAATGCTAGTATGTGCGTTGAAAATACGATTATTCCAGGATTATCTACAAATGTTCCTGGAAATAATACTCCTATAAGAGTAAACATCAACGTCATAAAAAATAATTTCATTTTGTCTATTCTTTGGTTTTGGTCCGCACAATAAATTAATACATATGCAAACACTAGTGATTGCAATACTGAACTTATTCCATCTATAATAACCAATGCTAAATCCTCCCATTTGCTTCATATTTATACTGTATCTTAAATTCTTTGTATATTCAAGCATTTTTCTACGAAATTCTACAAAATATTATGTTTCAAATAATGTAATCATATAATCACATATACTTTTCATAGCTCCTCAATAATAAAACTAGAATTATTCATATATATACTTACAAAATAAAAATTCTCACACTTTATTTTATGAACTTATTGTTGTGAACGCTGAACAATGTTAATATAATATTGTTCAATATTTGAACAATATTAGTAGAGCTAAATTAGAAATGAATTAGCTATATAATATAAATTTAACTATCATTTCAAATTTGACTATTTTAGGAGGAGAAATTTATGGAAAACATGTCTTATTGGAAAGAAGTTTGGGAAAGAAAAGGAAATGGTAATACTAAGTGCTTAGAAGAATTAGATGGATATGAAGATACCTCTGCAGATGTAAAAGAAATAGCACGACAAATTGTTAAAGAATTAGATATTAAAGAAACAGATAAAATATTAGAAGTAGCCTGTGGCGCTGGTGGACTCGCTCAATACATAAAATGTGGCGAATATGTTGGCGTAGATTATTCTACTTCCCTTGTAAAAAGGCATATAGAACTACTTAACAATTCAGTTTTACATGGTGAAGCAAACGATTTAATTTTTAAGGATAAAACCTTTGATAAAGTATTTTGCTTTGGAGCATTTCATTATTTTCCAAATCAAGACTATGCAAAACAAGCAATTGCTGAATTAAAAAGAGTTGCTAAAGAAGCAATATTTATTGGAGATTTACCTATAAATTCACATAGAGAAGAGCATTTACTTTATGATAAAAATGATTTTGAAGGTTGGAAAATCATGAATGGATACTATAATCCATGTAGATTCAATGTTTCTCTAAAATTGATTTAATTCATACACTACGGGTATTGCGAAATATAAAAAGACTTGCAGTAATGTAAAAATTTAAGTTTACTACTAATAAACCGAAAGGGAGGGGATGCGTTTGTTACGGTTACTGAAGATTTTGCTGGGTGCTTCTAAGAGTACAAGTTGTACCCAAAATGCTAGCTTCAAAGGCAAGCTTTGAACAAGCATATTTGGAACAACTTGTAATCAAGAAGCACAGCCAGCAAAATCTTCCGATGTAACACTGCACAAAAGCATACCCTCCCTTTCTTTGATTAGTATAAATTTAAAGTAGCATCTATTTAAGCAAGTATTTTTATGTGTTTGCTACAAAAAAAGATACTTAATTATATGAATAAAATATTTTAAAACAATATTAATATTAAATTTTCATGGTTAATTAATAGCATTTAAGTATTTAACATATAGATACCCAATTTAAAGTTAGACGTGTATCTTAAGTATATGTATATACCAGAAATGAAGGTCATGCTTTTGTGGAGGCGTTACATCAGAGGATTTAGCTGTAGATATTTCTTCAGTAGAAGTTGTTCCATTTATGCTTGTCTCAATGAATATTGGGAGCATGCTTAAATGGGGGCAACTTCTACTGATAGAAATTCACAGCTAAATCCTCAGTAACCCGAACAAATGCATGACCTTCATTTCGGTAGTTTATACAATTAACCTTAATTTTCACTTTGGGTATCTATGTTGCGCAATACCCGTAAATATAGTACAGGAGGAGAATTTAATGAAAGAGATTTCTTTATATATACATATTCCGTTTTGTAAACAAAAATGTCTTTATTGTGATTTTCCATCTTATTCTGGAAAAGAAAGATTAATGGAGAAATATATAGATGCTCTTAATAAAGAAATATTACAAAAAGCTGAACAGTATAATATAAATAGCATATTTATTGGCGGTGGTACACCTTCATACTTAAGGGAATCAAACTTGCAAAGTCTGTTAGTTACTTTAAATAAATTAAAGCTAAAACAAAATTTAGAATTTACAGTAGAATGTAATCCAGGAACATTAAATAGAAGAAATTTGAGTATTATGAAAGAATATAATGTTAATAGAATAAGCATGGGATTACAATCTACAAAAAATTCTGTTTTAAAGGAAATTGGAAGAATACATAGTTATGAAGAGTTTAAAAATAATTATTTTTTAGCTAGAAATATAGGCTTTGACAACATAAATGTAGATTTAATGTTTGGATTGCCAAATCAAACTCTTAAAGATTGGAAAGAATCTTTAGAGGAAATAGCAAAGCTTAAGCCTGCTCATATATCAGCATATAGCTTAATAATTGAAGAAGGAACACGTTTTTATAATTTATATGAACAAGATAAATTAAATTTGCCAGATGAAGATGAAGAGAGACTTATGTATTTATCGACAAAAGATATCTTAAAAAAACATGGGTATCACCAATATGAAATATCTAATTTTGCTAAGATAGATAAAGAATGTTTTCATAATAAGGTTTATTGGAAATGTAATGAATATTTGGGATTGGGAGTATCAGCTAGTTCATTTATAGATCAAAAGCGAATTAAAAATATAAATGGTATTGAAGAATATATAGAGAAGATAAATAATGATGACAATGTAATAGAAGAAATTCATGTAAATGATACAAGTGATGATATGGAAGAATTTATTTTTATGGGGCTTAGGATGATTGAAGGAATAAAAATAAATGAATTTAAGGAAAGATTTAATAAAGATATATATGAAGTCTATGGCGATGTAATTGAAAAAAATATAAAAAAAGAATTATTAATTTGTAATTCGGAGAAACTAATCTTAAGTTCTAGAGGAATGGAAATATCGAATTATGTTATGAGTGATTTCATATTATAATAGCTAATCTATTTCAAATTATATAAAAAAAGAAAGAGGTCTTATATGTGTTTAATAGACTGCTATTAGACTTGTGATTTTAAAAAATATACTTAACATTTTGACTTGTTATTTTCTTTTATATTATTAAAAAGACTAGAATAAATATTAAAAAATCATGTATAAAAATAAATAATATAGGAAATTGAAGTAAATAGGAGAAATAAT
Source organism: Bacillota bacterium (assembly GCA_021837545.1). The sequence goes on from JAKBFR010000014.1 coordinate 19,172, forward strand.
GAGATAAATTGATGAAATTAAATTATTTTTACCTGTAGAAAGCTATAATAAATATAAATGGAATTGACAAAAAACATCATAAATAATATATTAAAAACATAGTCATTAGCACTCGAGGTTAATGAGTGCTAACAAAAAGAGGTGAAGTTATGAGTATTGAAGACAGAAAAATAAGAATACTTCAAGCTATAATCAATGACTATATTCGTACAGGAGATCCTGTAGGGTCAAGAACACTTGCTAAAAACTATAACTTAGGTATCGGCTCTGCAACTATAAGAAATGAAATGGCTGATCTTGAAGATATGGGATACTTAGAACAACCTCATGCTTCTGCAGGAAGAATTCCTTCTAGTAAGGGATATAGATTATATGTTGATAAACTTATGGATAATCAAAGACTAACAGTTGAGGAAGATTTGAAAATTAAGCAATATATAATTGATTCTGCAATGCTTGAAGTAGATAAAATTGTAAGGCAGACTAGTGCATTGTTGTCAGAACTTACTAAATTGACTTGCGTGATTGAATCTCCATCAGTTAAAAAGAGCTTTGTTAAATCAATTCAGCTTATTAAAGTTGATGAATATAATTTAGTATCAGTTTTTTTAACAGATACTGGACTTATAAAAAATCATATGATTAAGTTAAACAATGGAGTTCCTAAAATTGAAACTTTAATGAGAATAAATCAAGTTATTAATAACAGATTAGTAAATCTTTCAATAGAAGAAATTAATCTAGAAGTAATTAATAATCTAAAAAAAGATTTAGGAGAATATGAAGAAATATTTAATGCAATTTTACCTGTTTTATATGAGACATTAAATACAACAGATTCGTCAGAAGTATTTATGGAAGGAACAACTAATATATTCAATTATGCAGAATATAACGATATTGATAAAGCTAAAGAAATATTATCACTTTTTAACGATAAAGAATCTATAATGGATTTATTTAATCCACAAGATAATATCACAATTAGTATAGGCGATGAGAATTATAAACAACAAGCTAAGGACTGCAGTATAATATCTGCTGAATATTCTTTTAGAGATAGACCGATTGGTAAAATTGGGTTAATTGGACCTAGAAGAATTAATTATTCAAAGGTAATAACAATTATGGCGGAAGTCATAAAAGAACTTAATAATATGTTAAGTAATGAAAAAATATAGATGTTAGAGTTGAAAGAGAAGAGGTGTGTTTTTAAGATATGGAAGAAAAGAAAGATATGAAAAATGAAGAACTGAAAGATGAAACAGTAACTGATGAAAATCAAATTACAAATAATGACCAAATGGAAAATGTGGAATCTGGTGAAACACTTGATGAAGTTTGTGAAAATGAAGAGACTACAGATGATGATGAGCTAAATATAGTAAAAAAACAAAAAGACGAAAATAAGAAATTACAAGAAGAATTAGATATGGCTAAAGATAGACTTTTAAGATTAACAGCTGAATATGAGAATTATAGAAAAAGAACAGCTAAAGAAAAAGAAGGAATATATAGTGATGCATATGTAGATGTATTAAAAGAAATTGTTCCAATTCTTGATAATTTAGAAAGAGCTGTTGCAGCTGATGGAAGCATAGAAGATTTGAAAAAAGGAATTGAGATGACTATAAAAGGATGTCAAGATTCATTTACAAAGCTTGGAATTGAAGAAATAGATGCTTCGGGAGAATTTGATCCTAATGTTCACAATGCAGTAATGCATATAGAGGACGAAAGTTTAGACAAAAATGTAATAGCAGAAGTATTCCAAAAAGGATACAAAAAGGATGACAAAATAATAAGACATACAATGGTTAAAGTAGCTAATTAAATTTTAACAACACATAGTTAAAAGATAAAAATAATTAAATGCAAAATTCAAATTTAAATAAACTAATAAAGTTTTAGGAGGAATATATTATGGGAAAAATTATAGGAATTGATTTAGGAACTACAAATTCATGTGTAGCAGTTATGGAAGGTGGAGAACCAACTGTTATTGCAAATGCAGAGGGATCTAGAACTACTCCATCAGTAGTATCATTTCAAGCAGGTGGAGAGAGATTAGTTGGTCAAGTTGCAAAAAGACAATCAATAACAAATCCAGATAAAACAATTATCTCAATAAAGAGACATATGGGAACTGGATACAAAGTTGATATAGATGGAAAAAATTATTCACCACAAGAAATTTCAGCTATGGTACTTCAAAAAATCAAAGCAGATGCTGAGTCTTATTTAGGCGAAACAGTAACACAAGCAGTTATCACTGTACCAGCTTACTTTAATGATAGCCAAAGACAAGCAACAAAAGATGCAGGAAAGATTGCAGGCCTTGAAGTTTTAAGAATAATAAATGAGCCAACTGCAGCAGCACTAGCTTATGGCTTAGATAAAACAGATAATAATCATAAAATATTAGTTTATGATTTAGGTGGTGGTACTTTCGACGTATCTATTCTAGACCTTGGAGATGGAGTATTCGAAGTATTATCAACTAATGGAGATACAAAACTTGGTGGAGATGACTTTGATGAAAAGATCATGCACTTTATTGCAGATACATTCAAAGCTGAAAATGGAATTGATCTAATGCAAGATAAAATGGCACTTCAAAGATTAAAAGAAGCTGCTGAAAAAGCGAAGATTGAATTATCAGCATCAACTCAAACAAGTATTAACTTACCATTTATTACAGCAGATGCAACAGGTCCAAAACATATAGATTTAACTTTAACTAGAGCTAAATTCAATGAAATTACTAATGACTTAGTTCAAAGATCAATTGAACCAATGAAAAAAGCATTAGCTGATGCTAAACTTTCATTAAGTGACATTGAAAAAATAATCTTAGTTGGTGGATCAACAAGAATTCCTGCAGTAGTAGAAGCAGTTAAGAACTTTACAGGAAAAGAACCATCTAAGGGTGTTAATCCAGATGAATGTGTTGCAGTTGGTGCAGCTATTCAAGCAGGAGTACTTACAGGAGAGGTTAAGGACATAGTATTACTTGATGTTACTCCACTAACTCTAGGAATTGAAACAGCAGGTGGAATCGCTACTCCATTAATCGAAAGAAATACAACTATTCCAACAAAGAAGAGCCAAGTATTCTCAACTGCTGCAGATAGTCAAACATCAGTTGAAATCAATGTAGTTCAAGGTGAAAGACAAATGGCTATGGACAATAAGTCATTAGGACAATTCACACTTTCAGGAATAGCTCCAGCACCAAGAGGAATTCCTCAAATCGAAGTAACATTTGATATAGATGCTAATGGTATTGTTAAGGTATCAGCTTTAGATAAAGGAACTGGAAAAGAAGCTAATATCACAATTACAGCTTCAACTAACTTAAATGATGATGAAGTTGATAAGGCTGTAAAAGAAGCTGAAAAATTTGCTGAAGAAGATAAGAAGAGAAAAGAAAAAGTTGAAACTGCAAACACTGCAGATCAAACAATCTATCAAATAGAAAAAACATTAGGAGAAGTTGGCGATAAAGCTACAGAAGAAGAAAAAGCTGGAGTTCAAGCTAAAATTGAAGAGCTTAAGAAGCTTAAAGATAGCGATGATGTAGAAGCTGTTAAAGCTGCAATTGAAGCAGTAAACCAAGCATTCTATCCAATAGCTACAAAGATGTATCAACAAGCTGGCGGCGCTGAAGGTGAAGGATTTGATCCAAATGCAGCAGCTGGAAATGCTCAAAGTGCACCACACGATGATAATGTTGTAGATGCAGACTTTAAAGTAGACGAAGACAAATAAGATAAATAAGATAAATAGGTGACTAAATACTAATTATCTAATATAATAGGATAGGGAAGGCAAACTCGTCTTCCCTTTTCTAAGGTGTATGAAGATAATAACAAATCATATTTAACATATACCTAAAGCAAATTAAACTAGGTGGTGAATATATACAAATGGCAAGTAAAGACTATTATGAATTACTTGGACTTGAAAAAAGTGCAGGCGATGATGAAATAAAAAGAGCCTTTAGAAAATTAGCAGTAAAATATCATCCGGATAAAAATCAAGGGAATGCTGAAGCAGAAGAAAAGTTTAAGGAAATAAATGAAGCTTATCAAATTCTCTCAGATCCTGAAAAGAGAGCTAAGTATGATCAATTTGGATCAGCTGCTTTTGATGGAAGTGGTGGTTATGGTGGCGGAGGCTTCGATGGCTTTGACATGGGCGGTTTTGGTGATATTTTTGAATCATTCTTTGGTGGCGGCGGCGGAGGTGCTAGAAGAAAGAATGGACCAGTAAGAGGAAATGATATTGAGTATACAATAACATTAACTTTTGAAGAAGCTGTTTTTGGGGCTGAAAAAGAAATATCGGTGACTAGAAGTGAAAATTGTGAGCAATGCCATGGAAGTGGTGCTGAACCAGGAACTAATACAAGAACTTGTCCAACTTGTGGGGGTCAAGGGCAAGTAAGAGTACAAAGACAAACTCCTCTTGGAAGCTTTGTTTCAACATCAACATGTGATACATGTAGGGGTACTGGTAAAATAATAGAAAAACCATGCTCACATTGTAGAGGAAAAGGTAATGTTAGAAAGACAAGAAATATAAAAGTTAACATACCAGCAGGTGTTGATACAGGAAATGTAATGCCACTTAGAGGACAAGGCGAACATGGATTAAGAGGTGGAAGTCCTGGAGATTTATATGTAAAGATTAATGTGACACCATCAAAAGTATTCACAAGAAAAGGAAATGACGTATATATAGATGCTCATGTTTCTATGGCTAAGGCTGCCTTAGGTATAGAAATAACTGTAGCTACAGTAGATGGAAATGTTAAATATAACGTTCCAGCAGGGACTCAATCAGGAACGATGTTTAGATTAAAAGGTAAGGGTATACAAAGAGTTAATTCAAGTGGAAAAGGAGATCAATATGTAAAAGTTGTAGTTGATATTCCTAAGACGTTGAATAAAGAACAAAAAGAAGCATTATATGATTTAATGAGAGCATCAGGTGAAGACTTTGATGAAACTAATGCTCCTAAGAAAAAACTATTTGGTAAAAAATAAATAAGATATCTAAATTAAGCACTTATGTTACTAGATAGTAAGTGCTTTTTTTGATATACTTATAAAGTAAAAAAGTCATATAAAAAGGTAAAAAAGTTATAAAGGCGATGTTTAAAAAATATCAAATGAATAAAAAGGAGGTAGTTACCAAGAATTAATAACATTGCAAGCCCTAAAAGAATAAAAAAGTTTCATGGTAAGTTATAAGGATTAAAATTATACTAGTACTTGATTTTTGCAGAAAGTCAAAACCATAGATGTTTGAATGCATTAATAAAGTAACTTATTATTTAAATTCAATAATATTTTTATAGAGGTTTATGGAATTTTGGTGACGGAAGTGATTTGAATAATTTAAAAGAAGAATTATTAGGCGAAATAGAAGGATTTAGAGCATTAGGTCATAAATTTTTAGATGGTGAATTATCTGTTTCAGAATTTAAACATGCATCTGGTGGAATGGGTGTATATGCAGAGCGTAATAAAAAAAGTTTTATGATTAGACTTAGAACGTCCTCAGGCATAACAGATATTGATCAAATGAAATGGCTTTGTAATATGGCAGAAAGACATGGATTAGAAAAGATTCATTTAACTACAAGAGAAGCAATTCAATATCACAACTTATCAATAGATGGAGTTTGTGAAATAATGAGAGAAGCATTAGAACATGACGTATATAGCAGAGGAGCAGGTGGAAATTATCCTAGAAATGTTGCAATGTCTCCTTTAGCTGGAGTTGATAAGTTTGAAGCTTTTGATGTAACACCTTATGCATTAGCTGTAAATAAGCATTTTATAAAACAAATAAATACATATAAATTACCTAGAAAAATTAAGGTATCTTTCTCAAGTAGCAATATGGATTCTGGACATTGCAATATTACAGATTTAGGATTTTTAGCAGTTGTAAAAGATAATAAGAAGTATTTTAAAGTTTATTTAGGTGGAGGACTTGGAAGAAATTCTAAGATTGGCATAGAATATGATGAACTTGTAGATCCAAGTGAAGTATTAGATTATGTAGATGCAATGATAAGCCTTTTTATAAAAGAAGGAGATTATGAAAATAAAAATAAAGCTCGTATAAGATATATATTAGAGAGAATGGGTAAAGATGACTTTATAAAATGCTATAAAGAACATTTAAAAATAGTAAAAGAAAAAGAAAATTTAAAGCTAGAAGTATCATCAAAAGAGTATAACAAAGAAGGTAAAGAAATAGACGTAGACCATCAAAGACTATATGAGCAAAAACAAAAAGGATTATATAGTGTTTATTTCCATCCAATTGGAGGTCAAATATATCTTAAAGATTTAAAGATGATCTTAGAAGCTTTAGATAAAACAGATGATGCACAAATAAGACTTACTATGACAGAAGGAATGTATCTTAGAAATTTAAATGGTGAAGAAGCAAAGAAGATGCTAGAGCTTACCCAAGATCTTGGAGGAGAAACTCATTTAGAACAAAGTGTATCTTGTATTGGAGTACCAATATGTCAGATTGGAATTGTAGAAAGTCAAAAAACATTAAATGCTATAATTGATTACTTCAAAGAAAAAGGATATAAGAAAGATGTATTGCCAAGAGTTCACATATCAGGATGTGGAAATTCATGTGGAATTCATGAAGCAGCATTAATTGGACTTACAGGAACTCGTAAAAAGGTAGATGGGAATTTAGAAGATGCCTTTGAACTGCATATAAATGGATCATTCGAAGATAGAAAAGCAAGACTTGGTAAAGTTTATGGCTGTATACTTGCAAAAGAGGTTCCAGAGTTTTTATATGAATTAGCTTTACTTTTAGAAAAGAGAAATATTAATTTCCATGATTATGTTGAAAAACATGAAGAAGAATTAATAGAATTAGTAGATAAATATAAAAAATAATAATTAAGGCATATTCCGAAGAATGTATGATAATATTCTTCGGAATATTGTCATATTAGGATATATTTCATGGAATATATCTAAATAAGAATTGTAATGGACATCACAAGACCTTTTTTTAGATAAAAATTGCAATATAAATTTTTATATGTATAATTATTATGAAGGAAAAGGCACATTCAAGAAAATAACAAGTCAGCATGCTAGTCTATTTTGTGTCATACTGCGTCGGTATGTTCACCTAATAGGCCCACTATGAGGCAAACATATCTTCTTGTCTGACACAAAATATACATCGCATCATTGACTTGTTATTTTCTTTCAAGTACCTAAAAGATGGAGTGAATTAACATGAGAATGAGAAAAAAACCATGGGCAAGGCCTGAACTTGATAGTTGTGACTTTTTTGTTATAAATCCTAAAGAATATAAAGGCAAATGGAGAGAATCTTTTGGAAATGATAAGCCTATATACTTAGAACTTGGATGTGGAAAAGGAACTTTTATGGCAGTTCATGGATCTGAAAATCCTGATATTAATTATATTGCAATTGATATAAAAGATGAAGTTCTAGGCTTAGCTAAAAGGAATATCGAAGAAGCATATAATGAAAAAAATAAAAGTGTGGATAATGTAAAATTAATGGCTCAAGAAATAGGACTTATTAATGAAATGTTAAATGAAGAAGATTTAATAAGTAGAATATACATAAATTTTTGTAATCCTTGGCCTAAGGAAAAACATAAAAAGAGAAGATTAACTCATAAAAGACAATTAGAACAATATAAGACATTCTTAAAAAATGAAGGTGAAATTTATTTTAAAACAGATGATGATGAATTATTTGAGGAATCCCTTGAATATTTTAAAGAAGCAAAGTTTAAAATTCAATATATAACTTATGACCTTCATAATAGTGAATTTGAAGGGAATGTTGAAACTGAACATGAAAAAATGTTCACTAAGCAAGGAATAAAAACTAAATTTTTAATTGCTAGTAAGATATAAAATATTTATAAATGATTAGTTGAATAGTGCAAGTAGACTAATTACAATTACTAGAATTTAAGAATTTAAGAATTTAAGAATTTAAGAATTTAAGAATTTAAGAATTTAAGAATTTAAGAATTTAAGAATTTAAGAATTTAAGAATTTAAGAATTTAAGAATTTAAGAATTTATAGTTATAATGTAGATTGAATATGAATTTCTAAAAAAATATATAGAAAAATGAGATAGAAGCTACTAAGAAATTTAGAAATCTCAGGAAGAGATTTCATCAGAAAATTGTTAACTGTTAACTGAATTAATGGAAGGATGATAAACATGGATGGAATATGGATTGAAGTTAGTGTAATAACAAAAAGTGAGGCATTAGAGCCGATATCAGGAATATTTTATGGATTAAATTGCCCAAATATTGCAATTGAAGATCCAGATGATTTACTTTTAAGAGAACAAGGACCATTAACTTGGGATTTTGCAGATATAAATATTTTAGAACACAAAGGAAATGCAGCTGTAATTAAAGCTTATTTCTCTCAAGATGATAAGGTTGAAGAAATTGTTGAATATGTAAAAGAAAAGCTTTCAGAAATTAAGGAGCTTGGATTTGATATTGGTGAAGGCAAAGTAGAAGTGAAAAAAATGCATGAAGAAGACTGGGCAAATAATTGGAAGCAATATTATAAGCCGGTCAAAATAACAGATAAAATTGTTATTAAACCTATTTGGGAAGAATATGCGAAGACTGATGAGGAATTAATCATAGAATTAGATCCAGGAATGGCATTTGGTACTGGAACACATGAAACTACTAGAATGTGTATTATAGCTCTAGATAAGTATGTGAAGCCTAACACAACAGTATTTGATATTGGATGTGGATCAGGGATACTTTCAATAGCTGCTGCAAAGCTTGGAGCTAAACATGTAGTAGGAGTCGATTTAGATCCTGTTGCCGTTGATTCATCTAATCAAAATATAAGCTATAATGATTTAAATAATATTGAAGTATTAGAAGGAAACCTTTTAGATGTAGTAGATGGAAAAGCTGATATAGTAGTTGCTAATATAATAGCAGAAATTATTTGTGTTTTAACAGAAGACGTTAAGAAGGCTTTGAATGATGGAGGTCTATTTATTACATCAGGAATTATTCATGATAGAGTAGATATGGTTAAAGATAAATTTGCAGAATGTGGCTTTGAAATTATAGAAATAAACAAAGATGGAGAATGGAATTGCATAATAGCAAAATCAGTTAATAATTAATAAAAATATATTCAAAAAATCCATTTAAGGATTTCAACCTTAACTGTTAACTGTTAACTGAAAATTGTTCTTTGTTAACTGAATGGAGGGAGTTTGTATGCATAAATTTTTTACAGAGCCTTATAATATTACTGAAACTGAGGGAAAGATACTTGGAGATGATGTAAAGCACATTTATAAGGTTTTAAGATTGTCTGAAGGCGAAGAAGTAGTATTAAATAATTGTGAAGGGTTAGAGTATTTAGGTGAAATAAAAACTATAACTAAAAGTGAAGTTATAGTTAGCATAACTAAGAAGTTAGATATAAATAATGAAAGTAAAGTTAAAGTGCATCTTTTTCAAGGATTGCCTAAAGGGCAAAAGATGGATTTAATAGTACAAAAGGGAACAGAACTTGGAGTCTTTGAATTTATTCCTACGATTACAGCTAGAGTTGATGTAAAACTGAAGGGTGAATTCAAAAAGCTTGATAGATTAAATAGAATTGCACTTGAGGCATCAAAACAATCTAAAAGAAGTATTGTTCCTCAGGTTAAAGAAGTTATTGAATTTAAAGAAGCTTTGAATCAGTTAAAAGAAATGGATTTGACTATAATTCCTTATGAAAATGCAGAAGATTTTGGTATTAAAAGTCTTGTGAATTATCTTAATAATAAAAATATAGATTTGGATAATATAGATAATGTGGGAATTTTAATAGGACCTGAAGGCGGATTTGAAGAAGAAGAAATTCATGAGTTGAAAGAACAAGGTGCTTATATTGTAACACTTGGGAATAGAATATTGCGTACAGAAACAGCTGGATTTACAGCAACTGCCCTAGTTCAATATGAACTAGGGGATTTAGGAGGGAAGCTACTGTAATGGGAGAAAACCAAATGAAAATAGTTAGGTCAAGTAATGATAAATTTGAAGTTAAAAAGATAGCCAAGAAGAATATTGACGGAAAACAATTCGTAGCCTTTGCAACATTAGGTTGTAGGGTAAATCATTATGAGACAGAAGCAATGGCAGAAAAGTTTATTAGAGAAGGATATGAGGTCACAGATTTTGAAAACTTCGCTGACGTTTATGTTATAAATACATGTTCAGTAACTAATATGAGTGATAAGAAATCAAGACAAATAATAGGAAGAGCAAGACGAATAAATGAAAATGCAATAATTGCAGCAGTCGGTTGTTATTCTCAAGTATCACCTGAAGAAGTATCTAAAATAGAAGGTGTAGATGTTGTTCTTGGGACTAGAAATAAGGGTGATATTGTTTATTATGTAAATAAAGCTAAGGATGAACAAAAGCCACAATTAATGGTTGGAGAAGTTCTTAAAAACAAGCAATTTGAAGAATTAAATATAGAAGAATATCAAGATAAGACTAGAGCATTTTTGAAAATACAAGATGGTTGTAATAGATTTTGTGCATATTGTTTAATACCATATACAAGAGGAACAACTTGTTCTAAAGATCCAGAAAAGGTATTAAATGAAATAGAGAAGTTATGTGAACATGGATTTAAAGAAATAATTTTATCTGGAATTCACACAGCGTCTTATGGTGTTGATTTAGATGGAAATATAACTTTAATAACTTTATTAGAAGAAATTGAAAAGATGGATGGTATAGAAAGAGTAAGAATAGGATCTATCGAACCAAGTTTTTTCACAGATGAAGTAATACAAAAGATGAAGAATATGAAAAAATTATGTCCACAATTCCATTTATCACTTCAAAGTGGATGTGATACGACTTTGACAAGAATGAATAGAAGATATACTGCTAAAGAATATGAAGATGCAGTTAATAAAATAAGAGAAAATTTAAATGATGCTTCAATAACAACAGATGTGATTGTTGGTTTTCCAGGCGAAACTGATGAAGAATTTAATGAAACATATGAATATTTAAAGAAGATCAAGTTAACTAAAACACATATATTTAAATTTAGTCCAAGAAAAGGTACTAAGGCAGCAGATATGCCTAATCAACTAGACGGTACAGTTAAAGATAAAAGAAGTAAGGCTTTAATAGAATTGAATTCAAAAAATGAATGTGATTTTAGTGAATCTTTAGTTGGAAGAGATTTAGATGTTTTGGTTGAACAAGAAATTTCTAACAAACCAGGAATGTTTGAAGGATATACTAGAAATTATGTGAAAGTCGAAATAGTTAATGGTAATGAGAATATGGTCGGCAAAATAATTCCTTGTAAAATAGAAGAAGCAAATGGAGATTATGTTGTTGGAAAAATTATATAAATTTGATATAATAAAGTATAAAATGAAACTTGACTTATATTAAATCGCCAAGTAAGTTCCAGGAACCAAAGGAAGTTAAATTATATGCGAAATTTAATTAAGTTCGAAGGATGAAATGTAAAATACTTACAGAAAAAGTTCTAGTATTTAAATGAATAAGTAAGTTAGCTAGCAGAGTTAGTTAATTAAGTTCGAATAATCAAATACAAGAGTTGGATTCTCACTTATAACTTAGGGAGGTGAATTTATGGAAGAGTGTTTGTTTTGTAAAATTGCAAAGGAAGAAATTCCAAGCAAAAAAATATATGAAGATGATAAAGTATATGCTTTTTATGATATAAATCCAGAAGCACCAACGCATTTTTTGGTAATACCAAAAGAACATATTGAAAGTGCTAATGATTTAAATGATAATAATATCGATATTGTTTCACATATATTTAAAGTTATTAATAAGTTAGTATTGGAACTTAAGATAGCTGATACCGGATATAGAATTGTAAATAATTGTGGCGAAAATGGAGACCAAAGTGTAAAACATCTTCATTTTCATGTGCTTGGAGGAAGATGTTTACATTGGCCGCCAGGTTAAAAGTCAAGTGATTATTTAAGCTAGAAATCTTTGGATATTTTTTCTTAAATTGTTGACATTGTTTATTTTAATATTGTATAATATAGCATGTGTTATTAAGCCCATAGCTGAGTTAATATTAGCTAGCGGAGGGAGGGATAGTAAATGTCAGAAATTAAAGTTGGAGAAAATGAAACAATTGAAAGTGCATTAAGAAGATTTAAGAAAAAATGTGCTAGAGCTGGGGTTCTTTCTGAAGTTAAGAAGAGAGAACATTTTGAAAAACCAAGTGTTAGAAAGAAGAAAAAATCAGAAGCTGCTAGAAAGAGAAAGTTCAAATAGTGATGTTTTCTTTTGAAAGAAGGTATAAATATGTCAGCAATTAAAGATAGATTACAAGAAGATTGGAAAACTGCTTTAAAAGCAAAAGATAGGTTCACAACTAGTGTAATTAGTACAGCTAAAGCTGCAATATTGTTAGTTGAAAAAACTGATAATAGGAAGCTTGAAGAGGATGAAGTCATCAGTATATTAGCTAAAGAAGTCAAGCAAAGAAGAGAGTCTATGTTTGAATTTGAAAAAGGTAATAGACAAGATTTAGTTGATCAGTGTAAAGCCGAAATAGAAATTTTGTTAAAATACCTTCCTCAGCAGTTAGGTGAAGAAGAAGTAAAACAAATAGTAAAAGAATCAGCTGAAGAATTGGGTGCAAATAGCATTAAGGATATGGGAAAAGTTATGTCAGCTGTTAGACCTAAAGTAGTAGGAAAAGCTGATGGTAAACTTGTAAGTCAGATTATTAAAGAATATTTAAATAATAAATAATAAAAGAACTCAAGAAAATCTTGAGTTCTTTTATTATTTATTATGTATATTAAAAAAATAACTGCAAAAAGACACTTGAGTATAAATATTTTGAGTATTAATCTTCTAATCCTATCATAAATTACAATGAAGAAGTTTATGTAGGAGGAGAATATGGAAGATAAATTTCAAAAAGGAAAAGAAAAGATACTTGATAAATTGGATTTTCCACGAGATATTTCGCTAGATTTACCAAAGATAATAGTTATAGGAAATAGGGAAATAACAATTGAAAATCATAAAGGTATCATATTTTTTGAAATTTATCTTCCAT
>JAKBFR010000015.1 GCA_021837545.1 Bacillota bacterium
ATTGGTTGTAACACCACATATTACTCCCATTTCATTTGCTTCTTTTATATGCTCTATGTTTGCTGTGTCTAAAAAAAATCTCATTTTCCTTACATCTCCTCTTTATATTTTGTTAATTATTTCTATTTTGGGTTTATTTTAATTATAAAAACTTAAATAATATGTTTTGAAATATCCTTTGATAAGTTTTTAAATAAATAGAGTAGTCTTTACTACTCTACTATTTAATTTCTAAGAATTCTTCTATAGGCATCATCGCTGCTCCTAATAAATACGATTCTTTAAAATTGGCAACATTAATCGTGCAACTGTCTTCATCTGTAAATAAATTATCCTTATAAATATATTTTTTAAAAACATCTATTTTATCTTTTAATAAATTATTTATATCGCCACCGAGAATTATAGTATTTGGATCTAATATCATTATTAAATTTGATAAACCAAAACCTAATATGCTTAAATATTTGTCTAATACTTTTTCTGCTATTGCATCCTTTTGGATATACTTCTCTTCAAACTCATCTATATCTGAAATCTTATTTAATGATACTTCATTGTAATTATCTATTAATGAATTCATTGATGTATATGCTTCTAAACACCCTTTAGCTCCACACTTGCATTTTTTTCCGTTCATGCTTATTTTCATATGCCCTAGTTCCCCTGATGAATTGTTATCTCCTCTATATATTTTACCATCTATTATTACTCCAAGACCTAATCCATCTGTTATAGATACATATAATAAATTCTTCAACTTATATTTTCTATTTAAGAATTCATAATAAGCTGATAAATTAGCTTCATTATCTACGTATACTGGTACATTTAAGTATTCAAATTTCTCTTTTAAGTTGAAGTTTTTTATCCCTAAAAGATAGCAATATTTTACTATCCCAGTTTTAAAATCCACAGTTCCTTGCAGTGAAATTCCAATTCCCAACAAGTTTTCAGAACTTATTTCATACTTATTCATTATAATTTCTATGTTTTTAATTACAATAGTTACTATATTTTCTATACCATCATTTTTATGCCTAATTCTTATATTTTCAAAAATATTTTTTTTTAAATTAACCAAGGATATTTTTATATGGCTAGGTGTTAATGCTACTCCAATAGAATATCTACAATTTTCATTTAATTTAATTGCAATTGCTTTTCTACCACCAGTAGATTCTACAGATCTTACATCTTCTACAATACCTTCATTTTTTAACTCGGTAATATTAGTAGAAACTGTTGTTATACTTATATCTAACTTTCTGGATATATCTAATTTGGTGATTTCATTCTTTTCTAATAATAATGCTATTATTTTTTTTCTATTTGTTTCTTTTATTTTACTATGATTTATCTCCATCAAATTTAAAAATACCCCTCTCGCCTACTATTATAGACAATAATAGTTTTTTCTTAAATAATATCACTATTATAATGTTTATTAAAGTATATACAAATTATTAATTGAAAATGCGGGATTCACACTAATGCAATTATTTTTTTCGTTGTATTAAATATCCTTTATTTTAGGATAAGCTGAGTTATATACATCATATACTTTAGAATATACTTCTTTCAAATCAGCATTTGGACTTACCTTTGAATTTCCTTTTATGATTTTACTGCAAGCATCTTCTACCGAATCATATATTCCTGCTCCGACTCCTGCAAGTATTGCTACCCCAAGTGCTCCACCTTCTGATGCTTTAACTGTAGTTAATGAATATCCAAAAATATCAGCTAATATTTGTCTCCAAACACTACTTTCTGCACCACCACCACTTACTCTTATTTCATCAATATTTACATTCATATCTTCAATAAGATCAAGACAGTTCTTTAAGCTAAAACTAACACCTTCTAATATACTACGTACAAAATCATCATGATTATTTATAAGTGATACTCCTAAAAATGCACCTTTTACATTTGGATCTATATGTGGAGTTCTTTCTCCCATAAGATATGGTAAATATACAATTCCATTAGATCCTGGTTTTGATGCAGCTGCTTTTTCAGTTAATATGTCATATATATCTCTTCCTAATTTTTCACTTTCCTCGACTTCTTTAGCACAAAAAGTTCTTTTAAACCAATTTAATGATAATCCAGCTCCTTGAGTAACACCCATTATGTGCCACTTATTAGGTACTGCATGACATAAAGTGTGAACTCTTCCTTCTTTATCAAATCTTGGTGTGTCTGTTGCTGCAAAAACAACTCCTGATGTACCTATAGTTGTTGATATTATTCCTTCACTTACTATTCCATTACCTATAGCACCTGCTGCTTGATCCCCTGCTCCTCCAACAACTGGTGTATTCACTGCTAGGTTTGTTAATTGAGCAGCTTCTTCTGTAACGTTTCCACTAACAACTACTGATTCATAAACATCTGCTAATATATTTTTATCTATGTTTAGCTCCTTAAGTAGTTCGTCACTCCAATTTCTAGTATTAATATCTAACATTTGCATTCCACTAGCATCTGAAACCTCAGTTGCAAAAACATTAGTTAATTTTAATCTTATATAATCCTTTGGCAAAAGTATTTTATATATCTTTTGATAATTTTCTGGTTCATTATTTCTAACCCATAATAATTTTGAAAGTGTAAATCCAGTTAAAGCAGGATTTCCTGTTATTTCAATTAATTTTTCTTTTCCTATAACTTCTGTCATGTAATCACATTCTTTTTCTGTTCTTTGATCACACCATATTATAGAATTTCTAATTACCTTATAATCTTTATCTACTAAAACAAGTCCATGCATTTGACCACTTAATCCAATACCTTTAATATCAGAAGCTTGTACATTACTTTTTTCAATAACATCCTTTATTCCATTAACACATGCTTCCCACCAGTCTTCTGGATTTTGTTCAGCCCATCCTGCTTGTGGCTGAAATAAATCGTATCCATAAGTTGCAGTTTTTATTGTTTTTCCCTCTTCATCAAACAAAGCTGTCTTAGTTCCTGATGTTCCAATATCCAACCCTAATAAGTATCTCATAATAAACCTCCTATTTTAGATATATACTCTGTTTATCCATAATTTTAAACTTTTTCATTTTTGATTTAAAATAACTTTTTAAATGTATTTTAATAAGTTTATTATACTTCCCTTTTTCTTCTTAGTCAATATAATTCAGTAAACTTTTTCATATTTTTTTCCCCTTCAAATTTATCTGATGTCTAGCAACTATTATCTCCCACTTTTTTAAGTTGGAGATAACAGTGGCACGACCCTAGACGAGGTACTCCTTGAAGGTATAAGTTAAATTGAATCAAGTTTCACTTGATAATTTAAAATCCCTTTTACAGGCTTAATTATATTTCTTCAATTAAACGTTTCGAATAGAATGAAAAATAATCCAGATTGAATCTTAAACTTAAAATATCAACCTAGATTATCTTAGTAATTCAATTTTATATTGTAGTAATATATTTAGTTATAAAATTTGAATTAATGATGTTTTTAATATTGTACATTCAATGAATAAATTCATTTTAATTCAATATTAATTTCTAATGGAGTTATTCCTGTAAGCTCTACACTTCTTTTATCTGGTTGTGATATACCTACATATAGCTTGAATTTGTTTCCATCAAAAATTCTTTCGCCTTCATCATTCACAACTTGGAAAGCTTTCTTATTTATTTTCATTGTTACAATTTTATTTTCATTCTTATTTAATGTTATACGCTTAAATCCTGCTAAACTATAATTTTTTACTGCGAATTTTGATTCTAAATTTTTTGTATAACATTGCACTACTTCATCTATATCATAATTTCCTATATTTTTAATAGCTACATTCACATTGATATCTTCAAAACTTTCTTTAACCTCTTCTACGTTCAAATTAGACAACTCTACATTAGAATAAGTTAACCCATATCCAAATGGATATAAGCTTTCGCCTTCCATATATCGATATGTTCTACCCTTCATAGCATAATCTATAAATTCTGGTAAATCATTAGTATCTTTATAAAATGTAACAGGTAATTTACCACTTGGTGAACATTTTCCAAACACTAAATCCGCTACTGCTCGTCCACCACGGCTACCTGGGTACCATGCATCTAATATAGCTGCACATTTATCTTCTGCCCCATTAAATGTTAAAGCACTTCCTGCTCCAATAATTAGTATAACTGGTGTTCCAGTTTCAATTACTTTTTCTAATAATTCTTGTTGTTTTCCAGGTAAATTTAAGTTTGCTTTATCACCAGCACCATCGCTATTACCTGCATCCCCTTGTTCACCTTCAATAGTAGAATCTAATCCTAAGCAAATAATTGCAACATCTGATCTTTCTGCTATTGATATTGCTTCTGCTACTCTATCATCCGGATTTGCTAAATCTTCAACTCTATCTTTATATAAATGACAGCCTTCAGAATAATATACTCTTACATCTTCACCAACAGCTTCATGTATTCCATCTAGTACAGTAATATATTGAGATGCAGTTCCAGAATAATTTCCTTTAAGCATTATTTTGTTATCAGCATTAGGTCCAATTACTGCAATTGATTTTAATTTTGATTTATCTAGCGGTAATATTCCATCATTTCTTAATAATACCATTGATTTTCTTGATGCCTTTAATGATAATTCATTATGCTCCTTGCAATCATTTAATTCATATGGTATTTGATCATATTCACAATCTTCATCAAACATTCCAAGTCTTATTCTTGTTGTCATTAATCTTTCTGTTGCTGTTGTTATATCTTCTTCTGTAACTAATCCTTCTTTATATGCTAATAACATTTGAAGATATACATTTCCACAGTTTAAATCGCATCCATTTTTTATAGCTAATGCTGCTGATTCAGTAGCAGTACTCGTTACATTGTGATGTAAATGAAAATCTGCAATTGCCCAACAATCAGATACTACATGACCCTTAAAATTCCATTTTCCTCTTAGTATATCTTTTAATAAAGCTTCACTTCCACAGCATGGTTCTCCATTTGTACGATTATATGCTCCCATCACCGCTTCTACATCGCCTTCTTTTACACAAGATTCAAATGCCGGTAAATAAGTTTCATTTAAATCTTTTTTACTTACAACTGCATCAAATTCATGCCTTAATCCTTCTGGTCCACTATGAACTGCAAAATGTTTTGCGCATGCTGCTATTTTTAAATACTTCCCATCACCTTGTAACCCCTTTACAAATGCTACTCCTAATCTAGAAGTTAAATATGGGTCTTCTCCATAAGTTTCATGGCCACGCCCCCATCTAGGATCTCTAAAAATATTAACATTTGGTGACCAATAAGTTATTCCTTTATAAATATCTCTATCATTTTTTTTACTATTTTCATTGTATTTTGCACGTCCTTCTGTTGATATAACGTTTGCAATTTCATGTAATAATTCATCATCAAACATAGCTGCGAGTCCTATTGCTTGAGGAAACACCGTAGCTGTACCAGCTCTTGCTACACCATGTAGCCCTTCATTCCACCAGTTATATCTCGGTATATTTAATCTTTTTACAGCTGCTGATTTATAAGTTAATTGTTCTGCTTTTTCTTCTAATGTCATCTTTCCTACTAATTCTTTTGCCTTTTCTAATGCATATTCATGAGTAATTCTTTTCTCTTCAAACATTTTTTATACATCTCCTCTTAAATAAATCAAAAATTTTTTGTGTTTTTTTCTATAATAGTATCCGTTAAATTATTACTAATGTATTAACCGAATGTGGTTTTACAGTAAAGTTATAATTTATATCTTCAAAACAAAAAGTAACTTCTTGCATCTCATCAAAAGGGTTTAATAATTCTAATATAATACTTCCATCTGGATTTTCAAAAGCTAGTGCATTTCCAGCATAATCACCTTTTAGTCCTTTCATTAAGGCTCCTTGTTTTACATATTTCGAAAAATGTCTCATCAAATAATATTCCGGATTATATCGAATATTCTTATCTTCTGTTATTGTAATAAGAGAGTTTTGTTCCCATCCCCAAGTACTAACACCACTTTCTTCAAGTATCATATTCCAATAAGTATAAGCACATACACCATTAATTAGGTATGTCCATATTAAATTAAATACATATTCAGCATATTCCCAGCTATTTTTTCCTTCTCCACATTCATTTTCTGTTTGTATTAATTTCATTTCAGGATATGCTACTTTGGTTTGCAACAAAGCATGCTTTCCACCCCATTGATATCCAACTCCACTTATATATTTCCTAGCATCTCTATCACTTAATACAGTATTAGCAAAGTTATTATATTGACCAAATTGCCAATTTTTATCACCATAATCGTCATAAGGGGAATTTAGCGTACCTAACCATATTTCTGTATCCAATTTGCTTTCTTCAAATAACGGTCCAATGTATCCTTTAATAAAATCACGCATTTTTTCACCTGACCAAACACAAGAAGGAAATTTTTGATCTGCTATTGGTTCATTTTGTATGTGTACTCGGTCAATTTCAATGTCTTCCTTTTTATATTCCTCAATAAATTTTTTAAAATAAAGAGCATATGCTTTTAGATTCTTTTCTTCCCAGATTAACGTCCCAAAATTATATACTTCAGGATACTTCATCCATGTTGGAGGACTCCAAGGAGAAGCAAATAAATTAATCTTTCCACTATATTTTTCTGCATCTTTAATAAAAGGAATTAAACATCCTTTATCCCTTTCAATATTAAAGTTATTCATTTCATAATCGCCTTTAACTTCATTTAAGCTATACCAACTTGCCGCATAGTCACTTGCTCCAATTGGTAATCTACAATAAGTAAAATTACATTCTGATGGATCAAATAAATTTTTCATTACTTCTTCTTTTTTATCTTCTGTAATTTTATTTAAGGCTATATATCCTAATTCATTAAAACAAGCTCCAAATCCCTCCATGGTTTGATATGATTGTCCACTTAGTTCCAATGTGTGATATGCTTTTTTATCATTAATATATACGTTTTCATTTGTCAACACTTCATATTTTGTGCTTGAAATTAAATTGATTTTTCTCATTATATTTTCCTCCATTTTCTCTAAATTCCGTTGGAGACATTCCTGTTTGCTTTTTGAATGCTAATGAAAAATAATTTGTATCTTTATATCCTACTAAATTCGCAATCTTCCCTGTTTTCATACTAGTTGTTTCTAGTAGCAATTTTGCTTTTTCTATTCGTTTACGAACAATATAATTATTGCATCCTTCTCCTGTATTATTCTTAAATAACTTGGAGAAATAAGTTGGAGTAACGTAAAGTATCTCTGCAATATTGTAAACTGAAATTGATTCATTAAGATGATCCTTAATATATAATTTTGCTTTTCTTATTATCTCATGACTTTCTCCAATATCAGCTTGAAACATTTGCACAATAAAATCTCTAGTAATTTTTAGCGAATCATCACGATTACAGTTTTGTAAAGAAATTGATAAAGAATCTAACTTGCTATCAATTATTTCTCCCTTTTCCATCATATAAGCAAAATATAATGTTGCTAGAATATCAAAACATGTTTTTTTCACTAAGGAAATGGATAGATTATAAAATTCTATTAATTTACTATATGACTCATAAACATTCATTATTTTCTCAAAGTCATCTATATTGTTGATCATACTTGTACGAATTTCTTGCACTTTTGCATTAAATGATCTTAGAGTCAGTTCTCTTGGTTCACCTGTAATAATTTCATCATCTGTATTTTTATTATTTAATAAAGCACAAGCATCATTATATGAAACATTGATTTTATTAAAACCACATACAATACTTCCAAGAATTACTTTTTGGTGTATATCATATTCATTTTTTAAATATTGAATTAAATATTGCATTCTCTCTGTTACTTCCTCCAATTCATCTCTTACAAACATAGCAACAATGATATTTTTATTTTTATCTTCAAAAGTAATCCCTTCTTTTTTAGAATCAAATAATTCAATACAAGTATTTTTAATATATAGATTCAATAATTCAAAATGTTGTTTCCATGTCAAATTATCATCTATAATTGTACAGACTAATGCAATCTGCAATGTTTCTCTTTTGTTATAAAAATATTGATTTAACGGTTCTTTAATGTCATCCATCTTCATTCGGTCATAAAGTAAATTTTGCATAATCTGTTCAATTTTAAATTGGTCAGTTACGCCTTGTATCCTACTCTTAATCTTTTGCTCATGATTTATAGCTTTTTGATTATCTAAATCTTTTATTATTTTTTCAATGATATTTTCGAGTTCTATTTCATCTACAGGTTTCAAAAGGTAATCCTCAACTTGCATCTTACAGCACCTTTGAGCATATTCAAAATTATCATATCCCGTTAAAACAATAATTTTAAGCTTTGGATTTAAACAATTCATTTTTTCTACTAAAGATAATCCATCCATTTCAGTCATACAAATATCTGTGACCATAATATCAAAATTTTCTTCTTTCATTAAGTTAATTGCTTCAATACCAGTGGATGCCATTTCAACCGTATCTATTCTTAGTTTTTCCCAAGGAATAACATTGCAAATTCCTTTTCTAATCATCTCTTCATCATCTACAATCATAGCTTTATACATTAATTATTCTCCCCTTTAGGTAACAGAATATCTACTGTAGTTCCATCAAATTTATTTTTCCTATAGTATAATCCATACCCACTACCAAACAATATTTCTATTCTTTTGTGTACATTTCTTAACCCATATCCTGTTTTTTCATCAAATACTGATATAGAATTGTTGATTTGATCAATTTGTTCTTGTTCCATCCCCATTCCAGTATCAGCCACTGATATAACTATTTTATTATTTACTTCTTCTATAGTAATAAATATTTTACCTTTATATCCATCTTTAACCCTTATCCCATGATAAATTGAATTTTCTATTAAAGGTTGTAACGTCATCTTAGGTATCAAAACATTTGAAAAACGCTCATCTATGTTAAGCTGACATTGAACAATATCACTATACCTCATATTTTGAATAATCAAATAATTATTTATATTTGCTAATTCTTGCGAAAGCGGTATTATGTCTTTTCCTTTACTTAAACATAAACGATAATAATTAGCTAAAGCTTTTACCATTCGCGATACATCCTTATTTCCATCAGATAAGGCCTGCCAATGGATACACTCTAAAGTATTATATAAGAAATGTGGTTTGATTTGAGACTGTAATCTATTTAGCTCAATTTGTTTAATCTCGGTTTGTTCTTTTTTTATTCTAAACATCAGTATATTAATTTCTTCAATCATAATATTAAAACCACTTGCAAGTTGTTTAAAATCATTTCCCTTATACTCTTTTTCCATTCTGACTTCAAGGTTACCCTTAGAAACCTCATTCATTTTCTTTACAATGGTTTCCATAGGCTTATATAAATTCTTACTTAATTTATAACAAGCTATGCTGATAAGTAATCCAGATCCTAATACCCATAATATTATAAAAAATATTACCGTATTAGTATCTTTTAATAATGATTCCATTGGGATCTCGCCAACCATATACCAATCCCAATTACTAAGTTTTTGATAAACAACCATTTTGTTTCCAACTTTTTGTTGTCCACTTTTTCCTTTTAATACATCCTTATACAAACTTTCTTTTCCGATTGAATATTTGTTTGTATCAGATATAACAATTCCATCTTTATCTGCCAAATAAGTTTGTATTTGTAATTCCTTATCTAAATTAGAATAAAACTCTTTAATATTTTTTTCTCCAATTCCTATAACTAAAAATCCAGTATTCAAATTTGAATCATACTTATCGCTAATAGGTTGGTAAATATTTAAAACATACTGATCTGGATAAAATACTTTTCTTTTCATACTTATTTTACAATTTCCAAATTGAGTTCCTATTGCATTTTTATAATCTTCCAGGGTTTGAGTTCTAAAATCACTATTAGTCCAAACTTCTCCTACATATACCAATTCTGGTCCGTTAAATTTTACTAATGCAATATAATCTATATAACTATTAGAATCTAAAAGATATCTTATTGAGGAATAAGCATCGTTTGTATCTTTGTTATAATTTTTCGAAGTTAGTTTATTATTCATTAGAAATTCCTGTACTCGACTGTCTGATGTAATTATATTTGCTGTTTCAATAAAGTTTTTTAATGTTATATTTAATATATCTGTTATAGTTTCAAATTGTCCTTGTACTAATCCACTGGACTTTTGAGTAATCTCTTTTCCTGCTAATTGATATACTGTATAAATTACAAAAGTATTTGTAATTAAAACCGCTAGAATAAAAAGAATAGTGATTTTTTGATTAAATTTGATGCTGGATAATTTACTTATGATTTTTACTATTGATTTATACATATTAGTATCCTTTTCTATATTATTTTTTTGTATGCTATAGAAACAATACTTCCTACGTATACCATAATGTTTCTATCCTTTAACGGCACCTGCCATCATACCTTTAATTAATTTATCTTGTCCAAAAATAAATGCTATAATCATTGGTAACATAGAAATAGTTAGAACTGACATAATCATTGGAACATTCATTGTATATTGTCCTTGATATTCCCAAATAGCAAGTGGCAATGTTCTATTAGGTAAAGTTTGAGTTAAAACTAATGCAAAACTAAATTCATTCCATATAGCAACACCATTATAAATAGCTAAAGTTGCAAGCCCTGGCTTTACTAGTGGAAGCATAAGATTAAAGAAAATTTTATATTTATTACAACCGTCTATTTCAGCCGCTTCTTCTAACTCTCTAGGTATAGCCTGCATAAATGTAACTAGTATAAATACTGAAATTGGTAAATTAAAAGCTACATACGGACCTACTAATGCCCAAGGACTATCATACAGACCTACCTTAGTAGTCATTAAGAAAATAGGAAGTAGTGTTACGTGAACTGGAACTGACATGCATGCTACTATTATAGCATAAATGGGTTTATTTAACTTAAATTTAAATCTAGATAATGGATAAGATGCACATGCACTTAAGAATAATAATATTACTAGTGAAACTATAAGTACTAATACACTATTTTTAAAATATATAAATATGTTCCCTTTAAATACATCCATAAAATTCTTTAAATATAAACTTTTAGGTAGATCAAATACATTTCCCATAAGCATTTCAAATTGTTGCTTAAATCCTGCTAGTAACATAAATATAAAAGGAACTATTGTAATTAAGAGCCAGACTATTGCGAGTATTCCAATTATAGCTTTTGTAGATAATTTTTTTATTGATAAATTCTGCTTCATAATAATCAATCTTCCTTTCTATTTAATGCTTTAATTGTAACTAATGATATTATTGTTATAAGAATAAACATTCCTGACGCTATTGTAGAACCATATCCCATTCTTTGAGATGAAAACGCATTTTTATACATATAAGTTGCCATTAGTTCTGATGCAGTTCCTGGTCCTCCACCGGTCATAACGTATATAAGATCGAAATACTTTAATGATCCAACCATTGATAATACAATTGCACTTTTAATAGCTGGTTTCATAAGTGGAAGTGCTATCCTCCAAAAGTATTGGCTTTTTTTAGCACCATCAATAATTGCTGCTTCATATAAATCTGATGGTATGCCGCTATATGCTGCTAGAAAATACACCATATAGAAAGGAATAAACTGCCAACATATGGCTACTGTAATCGTAACTAGTGCTGTCTTTGGATTACCCAATAAATCTATTGATTGTCCGCCTAATGCCTTTGATATTCCAGTTATTACACCTGAATTCGCATCTAATGCATATTTAAATAAGTAACCAATTGCAACAGATGACATTAACATTGGTATAAACCAAATTACTTTAAATACATTTAATTTTTTTCCACCAAAATCTAAAAAAGTTGCAAGAGCAATACCAATTGGTATTTGAACAATTATAGATAATACCATAATAATAATATTGTTTAAAAAAGCTTTTTTGAAAACCGCATCATGAATAAGTTCTTTCCAATTATTTAAACCTACAAAAATCTTATTTGATGCAAATCCATTCCAATCATAACAACTTAAATTGAAAGAATAGACAATTGGATATGCTATATATATTATTAAGAATAATAATGCTGGTACAAGAAATATAATTGCTGCATTTCTTGTTGACGCTGCACGTCTTTTAGCTAAACTATTAGTTTGTAATTCCATTTTTTCTCTCTCCTTTATAATTAATTAGCTGTTGCAAAATCAATCATTCATATATATTTAATTTTTTAAATTAAATATATTTATTATGAAATCTTTATTTTTCAACAGCTTTAATCTTTTTTAAATGTTGCTATAATTATTTATTTTTTGCTTTATATGCATCCATAGCAGCTTGTAATTCTTTATCTGCATCTTGTGGAGTCTTAGTTAAACCAAATATTTCTTGGCTAGTTGATTTGTGTACTTCTGCAACTTCTGCTGGTAAATATTGGTCGTACCATAATTGAACTCCTTTTGCTTTATTAACTGTGTCTAAGATTTTTTGTGTTAATGCATCATCAGGTTTGAAATCTTTAAGCGGAATAATCTTACCTAATTTTTTACGGTCTTGTAGTGCTTGATCATCTAATAAAGATTGGATTAATTTAAAAGCACCTTCTTTATCTTTACAAGTTTCTGAAATTGAGTATAAATTATCTCCAACTGTTCCTGCACAAAGTGATTGATCTTCTTTTGAACCATCTAATGCTGGGAATGGGAAGAATCCTAATTTACTGATAAAATCTGGATTTTCACCAAGTACTGTACCTGAGAACCATGATCCCATTAAGTCCATAGCTGCATCGCCTTTATATAATGCTTGTCTAGCTTGACCGCTATCATCATCCATACCATTGAAGCCATTTATAAAGTATCCTTTTTTAACCCAATCTTGAATCTTGTTTCCAGCAAATTCAAATGCTGGGCTTTCAAATGAAGCTTTTCCTGCTGCTGCATCTGCAAATGCGTTAAGTCCGCCAAAACGAGTTGCTAAATACATATAATACATTGAGCCTGTCCACTTTGTAGCGTTAGCTAAAGCAAATGGCGCTACTCCGTTTGCTTTTAACTTATCACATGCTGCTTCTAAATCACTAATTGTTTTTGGTTCTTCTATTCCATACTTTGCAAAAACATCTTTGTTATAGAAGAAACCTGCAACGGATACGTTTTCAACTGGAACAGCGTAAATTTTACCATTGTATGAAGATTGATTAATTCCAGCATCTATAAATTTATCTTTATAGTTATCTTTGCTCATCAAGTCTGTAAGATCAGCAATTTTATTTGAATTAACATAATCAATTAACCCTGATCCTCCCCATTGCATAAATACATCTGGAGTTTGATTTGAACTCATTGCCATAGCTAATTTTTGTTTATACGAGTCATTAACCTGATCAACGACTTCTACTTCATATTGTGGATTTGCTTTCATAAATCTTTCTACAGAAGCATGTATTGCATCTTTTGCAGTTGCTGTTTGAATATGCCATAAAGTCAATTTTGTCTTTGCTGATGCTGTTCCACTAACTGCTGATGAATTATTACTTCCACAACCAATTAGTAACGTTGACATCATTACAACAGTCGTTATTACTGTTGCTATTCTCTTTAAATTCTTATTCATGTTTTTTTATACCCCCTAAATTCTTTTATAATTTTACTACATTTAAATTGTAACATTACCAACTTTAAAGAAAAATCGAAAAATTTGTCTTTTATCTATAATTTTATATACTCTTGTAAACATTTAAATCAACTATTTCTAACAGAAAAATTATAACCGAAATATAATAAAATTACATCTCTTAATAGTCAAAACTAAAAAACTCACTTCTTAGACTAAAGTCTTTAAAGCGAGTTTTTTAGTGGCCTTATTTTTGTATTTTATAAACCCACTATACTGATTATATACCACTTACTTCTATATATAAAAATTATTTTTTATTTTTAGATGATATATCCATCCATACTGCCATTAATAATATTAATCCTTTAACAATGTATTGCCAAAATGTTGGTGCATTCATCATGCTCATACCATTATCTACGCTTGCCATTACTAGAGCACCTACTAATGCACCAGCAACTGAACCACTACCACCACTTAAACTTGCACCACCAATAACACATGCTGCTATTGCATCCAACTCTGCATTTTGACCAGCTGCAACTGAACCTGCATTTAATCTTGCCGTTAATAATATTCCTGCAACTGCTGCAAGTAAACCAACTATTGAGTACACAACCATAATATGTTTTTTAACATTTATTCCAGACAATCTTGCAGCATCTCTATTGCCACCGATTCCATATACTCTTCTACCGAATATAGTTTTTGTTCCAATGAATGTTAAAACCAAAGCTAAAACTAGCATTATGAAAACTGGTATTGGAAATCCTTGATAGTTATTAAGAATTACTACTAATCCTAATGATACAACTCCAATCCCTACTATTGTTGCAACATCCAAAGTCATTGGTCTAACTTCAATATTATACTTAATTTTATTTTTTCTATTAGTTAATATTAAATATGATGAACCTACAACTGCTAATACTACTAAAGCATATGCAAATATTGGTGGTAAATATGCTTGTCCTACTAATTTGAATTCTCCTGTTAGTGGCGCTATGGTATTTCCATTGGTAACGCCTATCAATATGCCTCTAAAGACAAGCATACTTGCCAAAGTAACAATAAATGACGGTACATTTCTAAATGCTATCCAATATCCATTCCAAGCACCTACGATAATTCCAAGTATTAATGTTATTACCATAGTTGGAATAGCTGAAAAACCAAACCAAACATTTAGTATTGCCGCAATACCTCCGAGTAATCCAAGTGTTGATCCAACAGAAAGATCTATCTCTCCTAAAATAATTACAAAAACCATTCCTATTGCAAGTATACCTGTGATTGACATTTGTCTAAACAAATTAGATAAATTTCTTGTCGTTAAAAAATTTCCTCCTGTTAAAACAGTAAATAGAATCCATATTGCTATTGTTGCTATTAATATTGTTGTCATCTTGGATTTAAATATTATATTTAATCCCGCTTTTTTCTCTTTCACTGTCTCTTTATCTGAACTTATATTCTTACTTATTTGCATTCTTATACCCCTCCTACAGAAGTCGTCATTTCTTCGTTATCTTCATTTTTATTTCCTACAGAATATCTCATAATCATTTCTTGTGTTAAATTTTTATTTTCTAAATTTGCCTTTATATAACCTTCATTCATAACTAAAACCCTATCGCTAATTCCAAGTACTTCTGGTAATTCAGACGAAACCATTATTATGGATATACCTTGCTTAGCTAGTTCAAATATCAGCTTATAAATTTCATATTTAGCTCCAACATCTATTCCCCTAGTTGGCTCATCTAATATTAATATTTTAGGTCCTGCCAAAAGGTTTTTAGCGATTATTACTTTTTGTTGATTTCCACCACTTAGATTTTTTATTGGTAATTCTGTTGATGCAGTTTTAATTTTTATTTCATCAATATATTTAAGAACATCTATCATTTCTTTGTCCTTATCTATTACATTAAGTGATTTTTTATACTTTAAAAGATTACTCATTGTCACATTTTTAGCTACACTCATTCCAGGAATTATGCCATCTTTTTTCCTATCCTCCGGAACCATTGCTATTCCTTTATCTAATGCATCAATTGGACTTTTTATATTTATTTTTTTGCCTTCAAAGTATATTTCTCCAGTCTTTTCACCTTGGAAATTACCGTATATACTTGAAACCATTTCTGTTCTCCCTGAACCAACTAAACCGGAAATCCCAAGTATTTCTCCACGTCTTAATGTAAAATTAGCATCTTTCACCCGTTTTAAATTACGATTGAATGGATCGAAAACATTAAAATTCTTTATTTCAAAGAATTCCTCTCCTATTTCATGTTCTTCCCTTGGAAATAAATTTTTCATTTCTCTTCCAACCATCATTTGTACTAGTTTGTCTTGATCTATTTCTTTAATAGGCACTTGACCTATTGTTGTCCCATCTCTAATTACTGTAACATTATCACATAATCTTGTAACCTCGTTAAGCTTATGTGAAATATATATACACGTAACCCCATCTCTCCTCAAATCATTTAATATTTCTATTAGAACTTCAACTTCACTTTCACTTAATGATGCTGAAGGTTCATCTAAAATCAATAATTTTGCATTCTTTGATAATGCTTTTGCAATTTCAATTAATTGTTGATGTCCAATCCCCAAATCTCCCGCTCTAGTAAGTGGATTAATATTTAATTTAACCCTCTTTAATAATTCATTTGTTTTGTTTAATTGTTCATTAAAACTTACCATCCCATGGTTATTAATTTCGTTTCCTAAAAAAATATTTTCAGATACAGATAGTTGTTTTATAATTGCTAATTCTTGATGAATTATTGCTATTCCAACATTTTCAGAATCTTTTATACCTACTTGATTTAATTCCTTTCCATCAAAAATTATTTTTCCAGAATAAGATCCTGATGGATGCACTCCACTTAAAACCTTCATTAATGTTGACTTTCCAGCACCATTTTCACCACAAAGTCCATGTATTTCTCCCTTTTTAACCTTTAATGATACCTTGTCTAGAGCTTTAACGCCAAAGAACTCTTTAACTATATCTTGCATTTCTAAAATATACTCACTCATTAAATACAATCTCCTTTCTATATTAGGGTTTAAAAACTAAAGTTTATTCTTAAACCCTAATATACTAATTACTTGCTTGGTCTTTTATCTTCTGGTACATTTTTATATACTTCATCAAACTTTTGGAAACCATCTTTTATAACAGTATCATTCATATTGTCTGCTGTTACAGCTATTGGAGTAAGTAACACTGAAGGAACATCTTTTTGTCCATTATTTGTTACAGTTCCATTTGTCTCAATATTTTCATTTTTAGCAATTTTTACAGCCATTTCTGCTGCTTGTTTAGCAATATCTTTAATCGGTTTATATACTGTCATTGTTTGAGTTCCCTCTACAACTCTTTGACATCCTGCTAAATCAGCATCTTGACCAGAAATTGAAACTTTTCCTGATAATTTTTGTGCTTCCAATGCTTGTATAGCTCCACCAGCAGTGCTATCATTTGAAGCAACAACAGCATCAATTTTATTACCATTTGCAGTTAATGCATTTTCCATTATCTTTAAGGCTTCTTCTGCTAACCAATCTTTTGTCCATTGATCTCCTACTATTTTAATATCTCCCTTGTCTACATAAGGTTTTATTATATTCATTTGTCCTTGTCTAAATAACTTTGCATTGTTATCTGTTGGAGAACCTCCCATCATAAAATAATTTCCCTTTGGAGTTTTATCTACAATTGCTTTTCCTTGTAATTCTCCAACTTTAACATTATCAAATGATACATAATAATCTAAATCACAATTAGTAATTAACCTATCATAAGCCAAAACTTTTATTTTATTTTGATGTGCCTCTTCTACTATAGGTGCTATTGATTCTCCATTATGTGGTATTATAACTAAAACATCTACTCCTTGAGATATAAGATTCTCAGCTTGTGACATTTGTGTTGTATCATCTCCATTTGATGATTGAAAAATAACGTCTGCTCCAAGCTTCTTAGCTTCTTCTTCAAAGATTTCCTTATCATGTTGCCATCTTTCTAGTCTTAAATCATCAAAACTTACACCTATTTTTATTTTTTTATCTGCATTGCTAGCTGTTTGACCACCTGTTTTTGCTCCGCATCCTGTTAAAGCTGAAAATATTAATACTCCGCTTAATGCTAGACCTAATAATTTAATCATTTTTTTTGATTTCATAATTTTTTATCTCCCCTTTAAATTCATAATTGTAAATCCTTTTTACAATCTCAATTATAGATTGTTTAGTAAACGTTTCAAATAGACTCATTTGCTAACTTATAATTTTATATTGCTGTCTTTTAC
Source organism: Bacillota bacterium (assembly GCA_021837545.1). The sequence goes on from JAKBFR010000015.1 coordinate 17,963, forward strand.
ATCGCAATTTTTTACTATAAATGATTCATACTGAATTAAAGATTTCTATGAATCATTTATTCAGCGAATGCATGTGCGTCGAGTTTCTCTACTCCTTTCCTCTATTTCATTGAGTCATAGGTTACTTAAAACAAAAAAATAATCTAAATTGAATCCTAATATAAGATATCAATCTAGATTATTTTAATAAAAAACTATAGTAATATATTGCTTATTACATCGTTTTTTATTTGAATTATGCGGATACTATTTATATAATGCATAAAAGCAGTAAATTATTTAGTATATAAATCACCTGTTATTTTAAAGTTAACTGGACTCACTCCTTCATATTTTTTAAATACTTTGCTGAAATAATTAGGATCGTTATATCCAACTTTATAGCAAACCTCTTTAACATTCATTTCCCCACTTGAAAGTAATTCCTTTGCTATATCTATTCTACATTTATTTATATAATCTGAATAACTTGTACCTGTAGCGTCTTTAAAAGTTCTACTAAAATAATATACACTTAAACTGAAGTTACTAGCAACTTTCTCCAGTTCTAATTCTGTCTCAATATTTTCTTTTATGAAATTCTTTACATTTTCGAATAATTTTAGCTTTATGTTATTAGCATTTTTATTATTTTTTACATCAATAAAATTACTACTATTAATATTACTATCATTAAATTTATCATTAATATCACCTATATGAATAATATTTACATTATCTGAGTTATATATTAGACATTTTGTAGCTTGTCTATATGACTTAACTATTTCTTCTACCGAATTATATATTTCTCCAAGTCCAGCTCTTATTGAAATATTGAATCTCTTTTTTATTTCCCTTCTCAAATTAAAGGCGAGATCAATTTCTAAATTCTTAAAATCATTTATATCTTCATTTTCTATTTGTATAAAATAAGTTAATTCCTGATAAAACACATAATTCCCTATGCACTTATCTTTTCTATTAATGTATTCCTTAATGTACTCGCCTATCTTAATTTTAATTTTATCTTTTTCACTCCTACTTGCATGTTTATAAGCATACTTGTCCTTAATAGATATAACCATTGCATAGCTATTGATAAAATTCATATTTAAACATTGCAAATACATTCTATAATCTACATCATCAAGTTTATCATTGATTATTAAATCACTTAGTTGGTTTTCTAATACTGGCAATAATGTATATATTTTTTCTTTGTTTTCAATCTCACTTTTCCTCTTATTTTGTTCCTTCTTCACAAACTTAATTCCAGAAGAAACTTTCTCAATTATTTCCTCTTTTGTAAATGGCTTCAGGAGATATTCCTTTACATTTATTTTCACAGCTTCTAATGCAAAATCAAAATAATCATAAGCAGTTAAAATTATGCTATATAAATTAGGCAATGTAGCATTTATTTCTTTTAAAGCTTGTATTCCATCTATACCCGGCATTTTTATGTCCATTATAACTATATCTGGTCTAATACTTTCCGATAATTCAATTGCTTCCCTCCCATTTCTAGCTTCATATACATCTAATTCATCTGGAAAACTTTCTTTTATTATATGATTAAGTGTTTCTCTATCATATTTTTCATCATCAGCAAGTAATATTTTCATCATTATTGCCATCCCCCATTATTGGTATTTTTAAATAAACTTTTGTCCCCTTCCCCTCTTCACTCTCTATTTTAAACATATCGTTTTTGTCATATAAATATCTAAGTCTCTTTTCTACTATATTTATTCCAAGTCCAGTGGTATGACCAATATGTTGAGTGTCATAATTATAGTTATTAATCTTGTCCAAAATTTCTTTTGGAATTCCAACACCATCATCTTGAACAATAACACTGCAAATCCCATATTCATTATTTATACTGATATCTATGCATCCACCCTCTTCTTTAGATTCTATACCATGTATAAATGCATTTTCTACTAACGGCTGTATTGTCATCCCTGGAACCTTTACCTTTTTCATATCCATATTTACATTTAAATTAAATTTCACCCTATCATTAAACCTACGTTCTTGAATATATATATAATCTTTTACAATATTTATTTCTTCTTCTAACAGTGAATTTGTATTCATACTTCTTAAAGAATATCTTAGAATATTTGATACTGATTTTATTAATTTACTTGTAGTCGTAGCATTTTCCATTATAGCTGTTGCATTTACACAATTTAAAGTATTAAACAGAAAATGTGGATTTATTTGGGATTGTAACACCTTTAAATCAAATTCCTTTAAAGCGTTTTCATATTGGAGATTTTTCATTACTTCTTCTTTTAATTTTTTCTCTAATATAAGCTTATCATTAATTGAACTTATGAAGTTTTTTATATCTTTTATCATAGTATTAAACGTTTTTATGAGCACATCTAATTCATATATATCAGTTTTATTTCCTTCATAATACTCAAATTGCCCTTTAGATACCTTATTAGATGTTTCAACTATTCCTTTTAACCCTTTTGAAATGTTTCTTATAAAAAACATAGCATATATTACACACATAGATAGAATTAATATTAGATAAGTTGTTAAAGCTACATATACAATGCTACTATTTTTATTCAATTCTTTATAAGCTATACTGCTAGTTTCTAGATAATTTTGCATCAAAGTAGATGCATAGATATTGCAATATGATGCAATATTTTTAGCTGCTATAAAATCATCATAATAAAAAATATATCCTTCTTTATTTTCATAAGCTGAAATTGTTTTTTCTGAACTTTCTTTATATGATCCTAAAGTATTATCTAAGTCACGTAAAATATATTGACTTTTACTATCAGAATTCTTTTTCAATGTTTGTATTTTTTGCTTTGCTAGAAATACTTCATTATTATAACTTTCTTTACTTTTTTCAGTTCCACTTAATATATATTGATTAAAGCTATCTAAAGAACCATCAATATGTTGTTTGATTTCATTTGTTATAATCATATTATTAAGCATATTAACATACCCATCTTCAATTTTTTTGCTCATTGCTAAGGATATAATATTGCATATGCCTATTGGAATAATCAAACATATAACAAATATAATAAATTTGCTATTTAAACTTCTAATTTTCAAATTTATCGTCTCCTACCTATAAGTATCTATGTTAGTTTTATTAATTATATTTACATCTGTTAAGTATTTTGAATCAATATTGGTATTACCTCCAATTTTATCCATAATAATATTAACAGATTTATATCCCATTTCATCACTTTTCTGTACTATTGTTGCTGTTACTAATCCATTTTTAATATTATTTAAAGTTTCTTCTAAATCGTCAAAACATATAATTTTCACTTTACCTTGATCATTAAGACCTTTTATTGCTTTAGCGGCTCCAATACCATCAAGGGCTGACGTACAAAATAATGCATCCACCTTATTATTTCTATTTAATATCTTTCTAGTTATAATTTCTGCTTCAAGAAGCATAGCATCTGATGAATCTTCATCTATAATTTTTAAATTAGAATTTGAAGTTATATAATTCTTAAATCCTTCTACTCTTTCTTTTTGATTTTTAACATCCTTTCCTCCCATTACTATTGCAATATTTCCAGTAGTTCCAACTTGTTGTACCATTTCCTTTCCTGCAACTTGTCCAGCTAAAATATTATCAGTTCCAACATATGATAACCTATTACTATCCACTTCATCTGAATCTATTGTCACTACTGGTATTCCCTTTTCCATTGCACTATTAATTTGCTTTTTATATTTCCCCTCTTCTTGAACATATGTTATTATTCCACTCACTTTGGCAGATGTAGCCATTTCAAAAAGTTTTAATCCTTCCTCTGTACTTGCAGTTGTTGGCCCAATAAATTCAACTACTGCACCTCTTTCCTTAGCAGCCCTTTCTGCCCCTTCTTTTATATTCACCCAATAAGGGTTTGTCTTTATATGAGATATTAATACTATTTTAGGTTTTATAGGATCACTTTCCATCTTTTTATCTCTTAGTAAATATAGAAAAAATAAATTACTACTACAAAAAAGTAATAATAACCCAATAATTACACTCCATTTTAAATATTTATTCATTATTTAGGACTCCTTTTATTTATGTATTCATAAACCATATGTGTTTTTTTAATTTATTTTTATCAATATACTCTGAATTTTCAATAATAATATTCAGAAAACATTTACAATCTTAGATATAGATAAACAACCTAAAAATTTTACTTATTTATCGGCATAAAGCTTGAATTACCTAAACATTTTTTATGAATAAGTAAAATTTACTGCATGGTTATCTATAAATTATAACAACAATTCTAAAATACTTTTAAAATGTTCTTTAATAATGTTATTTTAACGTTCTTTTTTTTGTTAGTCAATATTTTTTGTCCATGCGTTGCCATACCTATTGTTGCGGCATATAATCCATTCCACGCCCTAATATATTTTTTGTAACATTTTGTATTTAATGAGATTATTTTAAAAAATTGTGATAAAAGTTGGTTTGATTTATTTAATATTTTGGAATAATATATTGAATAATGAAATAATTGTAATCCTTATTATATAAAATATTTATTTTAATAAATATTTTAGTGTGTTAAATCATCTGTTATTAAAAAATAAATACGAGGAGTATATTTATGAATTGGTTTAAAAAATTAAAAATAGTACAGAAATTGATATCAGCTTTCATCATAGTTGCAATATTGATAGGATTTGTTGGATTTATTGGAATATATAATATGAATACGATTAACTCTAATGCAGTTATCATGCATGACTGCGATTTGGAAACAATAAAGTATCTAACAACCATAAAGCAAAATTTCACTGATATTCGAGCTGATTTATTAGAACTTGTATATCAAAAAAATAGATATGAAAAAAATACTGTTTTAGAACAAGAAATTAATTCAATAATTAATGAAAATTATCTTCTGATTGATAAATATGAAAATTCATTACTTTCTGAATCAGACGAAACAACCTTCGCGCAGTTAAAGGGAAATATAGGGGTTTATATAGCTGCTTGTAATAAAGTGATCAATTTTTCTCATGATAATAAATACACTGATGCGGAAACTAGTCTCACTAGTGTTACTGAAGCCAGAAAAAATATATATACAAATCTAAGTAGCCTAATAGAAAACAGTACTATTCAAGCAGATAATTTCAATCAAGCAAATAATTCAACTTACACAACTTCCTTATATCTTGCAATTTGTATAGTAATATTAGGTTTTATTATTGCAATTACATTAGGTTTATTAATATCAATTATGATTTCAAAACAAATTAATCAAGTACTAATATTTGCTGAAGCTCTTGGAAATGGCGACTTAACTAAAACAATAAAAATCAACTCAAAAGATGAACTAGGCAATCTTTCTAAAGCATTAAATAATGCAAATAAAAACATAAAAAATTTAATAATTGAAATAATTAATAGAGCTAATGATATAAGTGCAACAAGTGAAGAACTTTCCGCTACGACTGAAGAGATTTCATCTAAAATGGAAGTAGTAAACGAATCTGCTGAACAAATATCTAAAGGAACCCATGAACTAAGTTCTACTACCGAAGAAGTGACTGCTTCAACAGAAGAAATAAGCGCTACCACAAATATGCTCGCCAAAAATGCAAGTGATGCAGCAATATCCGTAAGTCAAATAAAGATACGTGCTACTGATATAAAAGATAAAGCATTAAAAAATATAGAAAAAAGTAATTTGATTTATAATGATAACCGCTTACATATTCTAAAGGCTATAGAAGATTCTAAGGTTGTAGAAAAAGTTAAAATGATGGCTGATTCTATTGGAGACATAGCAGAACAAACCAATTTGCTTGCTTTAAATGCTGCTATAGAAGCAGCAAGAGCTGGAGAACAAGGCAAAGGATTTGCTGTTGTTGCTGATGAAGTACGAACTCTTGCAGAACAATCCTCTGAAGCAGTTGCTAACATTCAAAATATGGTATCGCAAGTTCAAATTGCAGTTGGAAGGTTGTCTAAAAGCGGACAAGATGTCCTTGAATTCATGTCTACTAATGTAAAACCTAGTTATGAGCTTCTTATGAATACAGGTGTTCAATATGAAAAGGATGCTGAATTTATGAATAATCTCATAGAAGAATTCGCATCATCATCAAAACAAATGGATCAAGTGATAATGCAAGTAAGTAGTTCTATACAAAATGTATCAGAAGTTGCTCAAGAATCTGCAACTGATACTAAAGAAATATTAAATAATGTTGCTGAAATAACATTTGCTATTACTGATGTTGCAAAATCATCACAAAGTCAAGCTGAACTTTCACTAGAACTTAACAAAATGGTACAGAAGTTTAAAATATAATTTAAGTACTTATCAAGACTTAAATATATTTAGGTAATGACTAATCTATTGATATATGACAATCAATGTTGAATTTACCTTCATCTCTAAATAAAAAAGGGGCTGTCTCAAAATAAAGTTTAGATACAATATATTGTAATTAAACTTTGAAAACAAGCAATACATTGTACTATTTTTCTATTTAGCGACAGTCCCTTTTTTCTTGATTATATTTTTAGAATTTATTGGCAATTCTCAGGTTCACTACAACTTCTCTAAAAAGTTTTTTAACATTTCTGCTGTAATACCCCATATATTGTAATTTTCATATTTATAAAATAGAGACCTATAATTAGCTTCTCTAAATTTATAATTTTCTTTGTTAACAATTAAATCATATGGAAATTCTTCTGGTCTCTCAAATTTTAATTTACTATTTACTTCTAAAGGTTCATGATTCAAAAGATAATTTAGCGGAACATAAAATACATGATCAACTTCACTTTCATTTATATTAATTTCCTCAATGTCTTCAATAATTCCTAAGTAAGGATGAATTATTATACCATCGTATCTAACCACAGTATCTAATTCTTTTATTATTTCAATATTTTTAATCCCTAATTCTTCAAACATTTCTCTTAATGCTGTTCTTTTAGGTGTTTCATCATTATCTATTTTTCCACCTGGAAAACATATATCCCCGGGTTGACTATTCAATTTCTTTGCTCTTACTTCAAATAATATAAACACTTCATTATCTACTTTTACTAGTGGAATAATTATAGCTGATCTTTTCATTCTTTCCCAACCATTAATATAATGTTTATTGTTTTTTACTTTATTTTTTATATCATTTATATTCATATTCTATAATCTCCCCCTAACCAGTTATTGTATATTTATATTATATCAAATATTAACTTTAAGAAATATATATTTAATACACTTAAGCTTTATGAGAAACAGACAAGGCTACCAAAATAAACTTTCTATGTTTATTGGGGTAGCTTTTACTTTATTTCAACCTCATCAACTTTAACGAGTACACGTACTATAAACTAATTCGCCTTCTCTATTTAAGTTTACGGTTTTATTCATATTATAATTCAATAACTAATTCCACTGGGCAATGATCTGAACCAATCACCTCCATATGAATTTTAGCATCCTTTAATTTATCTTTCAAACTATCTGAAACTAAAAAGTAATCTATTCTCCATCCCGCATTATTTGCCCTTGCATTAAATCTATATGACCACCATGAATATGCTTCTTCTTTATCAGGATAAAAATATCTATATGTATCTATAAATCCAGCAGCTAAAAGTTCAGTTATCTTACCTCTTTCCTCATCGCTAAATCCAGCATTTTTTCTATTACTCTTCGGATTTTTAAGGTCTATTTCATTGTGAGCAACATTTAAATCTCCACACACTATCACAGGTTTATTTTCTTCAAGAGACTTTAAGTATTTTCTAAAGACGTCTTCCCACACCATTCTATATTCAATTCGCTCTAATCCTTGTTTTGAGTTTGGAGTATAAACATTTACTAAATAGAATTCGTTAAATTCTAATGTAATTACTCGGCCTTCATTATCATGTTCTTCAATTCCCATACCTATTTTTACATTTAAAGGCTCTTCCTTTGTAAATACTGCTGTCCCTGAATACCCTTTTTTTTCTGCATAATTCCAGTAAGCTTTATATCCTTCTAATTCTAAATCTATTTGACCTTCTTGAAGTTTACTTTCTTGTATACAAAATATATCCGCATCTATTTCTTTAAAATATTCTACAAAACCCTTTTTTACACAAGCTCTTATTCCATTAACATTCCATGAAATTAATTTTTTCACTTATATATCCTCCTATCCTTTTACCCGTAATAATTTCTATATAATAACAATTATTATATAACATTTCGAAATTTTTATCTATATTTTTTTAATCTAAAATCATTTTATCTTTTCTCGTTCTCTATATCATGATTTTGACACTTTGTAAAAAGTTCTTGGTTGCGCTTCGCGCTTTTTTCATTTGTATGTATTTTTTTTACTTAATTGGTTATACTCTTTAAAGCAATACTAAGGTATAAAAAATCATTTGCCACTAGATTAGGGCTGAATTAATTAAATTGAGGGGTGAAATAAAATTATGAGAATACCAAAACATATAGGTATTATTCCAGATGGCAATAGACGTTGGGCTTTATCCAATGAATTAAGTAAAGATAAAGGATATGATCATGGAATAAATCCCGGACTACAAGTTTTCAAATTATGTCAAAAAGAAAATGTTCAGGAAGTAACATTTTACGGATTTACAATAGATAATACCAAACGTCCTAAGGAACAAAAAGAAGCATTCATAAAAGCTTGTATCGATTCAGTTATGCTTTTAACAAAAGAAAACTGTGAAATATTAGTTTTAGGAAATACACAATCTAGTTGTTTTCCTAAAGAATTATTACCTTTTACTACTAGACAAAAATTTGGCATAGGTGGAATTAAAGCGAATTTTTTAATTAATTACGGTTGGGAATGGGATCTAAACTTATTGAAAAACAATGATACTTCAAAAAAGCACATTCAGCCATATTTACATTCAAAGAATATTTCTAGAATAGATCTCATAATAAGATGGGGTGGTAGAAGACGATTAAGCGGTTTGTTGCCAGTTCAATCAGTTTATTCAGATTTTTATATTTTAGATGATTATTGGCCAGATTTCAAAGAAAAGGATTTTTATACTGCACTTTCTTGGTACAATGAACAAGATGTTACTCTTGGTGGCTAATAAATTCTGACATCTTTAAAACATTAATCTTTTTGTACTCCGATATAAATTATGTTATCATGTTAATAAATTATATTATTTATATATTGGAGTGAAAAGCATGCTTAAAATTATTTTAACCTATTTATTTATCATTAACTTGCTTGGTTTCTTTATTATGCTTATAGATAAGCAAAGAGCTATTCATAAAGAATGGAGAATCCCTGAAAAGACTCTTATAGGAATTTCTTTTTTTGGAGGGGCTATTGGTATGCTACTCGGAATGTCTAGTTTTAGACATAAAACAAAGCATAAGAAGTTTACAATCGGAGTTCCGTTTATACTTCTTATGCAGATTTTTTTAGCTATATTATATTTTAAAGCGTATTAAGATCATAAGGTGTATTTTGATACACACAATAATTCAGCCAATTTCCAAAAACTATACTTGCAGGACCTCTCCATATATATTGAGGGGTTTCATTTACGTCATCATTTTTGAAATAGTTTTTAGGTAGTGCTATATTATCACCCTTTTCTTTATCTCTTATATACTCATCTTTTAATGTATTTCTATCATATTCCATATGACCTGTTATAAATACATTTCTTCTATTCTTTGTTGCTGCAATAAATACTCCAGCATCTTCTGATTCAGACAAAATTTCAAGTTCCTGATTTTTTTCTATATCTTCACGTCTAACTTCAGTATGTCTAGAATGAGGTGCATAAAACACATCATCTAAGCCTCTTGTAAGATCAGCTTTTTCATCATTTACTCCATGTGAAAATATTCCAAACATTTTTTCTTTTAAATCGTATTTAGGTATATTATAGTGATAATACAAGCCAGCTTGGGCTGCCCAGCAAATATGAACAGTTGAAAATACATTAGTTTTGCTCCAATCCATTATTTCAGTAAGCTCTTTCCAATATGTAACATCTTCAAATTCCATTTGTTCAACTGGAGCTCCAGTTACTATAAGTCCATCAAATTTTTCATGTTTTATATCATCAAAATAACTATAAAATTTATTTAAATGTTCTGATGGTGTATTCTGAGAAATATAACTTTTAGTTTGAATCAATGTTATTTCTACTTGTAATGGTGTATTAGACAAATATCTAAGTAATTGATTTTCTGTTACTATTTTTTTAGGCATTAAATTAAGAATTGCTATTTTCAATGGCCTTATATCTTGAGTATTAGCCCTCTCATTATTCATAATGAATATATTTTCATTAGATAAAACCTGAAATGCAGGCAATTCTATAGGAATCTTTATTGGCATTCCTAAAGTCCCCTTTCTATTTAAATATTTATTTAACAACATTAATTGTTTAATTATTGCAATTATGCATGTGAATAAAAACAACAAGTCAAAGATGCATTATAACTATTATATCAAAATTCTATCCCTTATCAACATTCTAATTAATTTTCTTCACTGAATTTGTATGAATTTACCTACTAAAGGTAACTAATATTAATATATGTTATGACTTTTGTTTAATTTAAATTACACAATTGATCATTTATAAAAATTTAACCCTATAAATTCATATTTTAATATTAATTTGTATGTACAATTATTAATTTTTCATTTTTTCATACTTTGCAATGAAATAATCAAAATGAACATTTACCACGCTACAAGTATGAAAGTCTTACAATTATATTTATGATATACTTATAATATATGAAACTTAGCTTCAGGGGGAGTTTTACACTGGCTAGACATCATATAATATACAACTACAAAGGGGGCATACATAATGGTATTGAAACAAAATATTATAGTTGGATTTATTGGAACTTATACAAAAAACAAAAGTAAAGGAATTTACAGGATTAATTTTGATATAACTTCTGGTAAAATTCAAAAAAATAATTTAGCTTATGAAATAGAGAATCCTACATATTTATCCATTGATAAAGTACTGCATATTATTTATTCTGTTTGCAAAATTGGTGAAGAGTCTGGGGTGTCATCATTTAAATATTGGGAAGAAGATGATAAATTACACTTAATAAATTCTACTCTTTTAGAAGAAAAACCACCTTGTCACTTAAGTATAAGTAATAGCAAACAAATATTAATTTCATCAAACTATCATGAAAATAAAATGCTTATCTATAATACTTTAGATGGCTTAATATTAAATTCTCCTATGCTCGGAAGTCATAGCGGTTGTAGCATAAATATTTCAAGACAAGAAAAACCGCACATTCATTGTTCTATGTTTACAGCTGATGAAAAATATATTGTATCCATTGATTTAGGTATTGATAAAATGATAGTTTCAACCTTAGAGGATAATAAGCTTGTTCAAAGAGATTACCTTAGTTACACCTTTCCAGCTGGGACTGGTCCAAGACATATAACTTATTCAAAGTCAAAACCTTATTATTATGTCTTAAGTGAGCTAACTTCTGAAATTTTTGCTTTTAAATATAACTCAGAATCGGAAATTCCTTTTAAAAATATCCAAATTTTAAGCAGTTTACCTAACGATTATAAAGGTAAAAAAGGGGGAGCTGCTATACGTATTCATAAAAACAATAAATTTTTATACACTTCAGATAGAGGGAATAATTCACTAAGTTTATTTTTTATAAGCCAAGATGATGGAAAATTAAAATATATAGATACTTTTTATTGCAACGGAGATTCACCTCGAGATTTTCAATTGGATCCAACAGGTAACTTCTTACTTTGCGCTAACGAAAACTCCGATAATATATCTATATTTTCTATTAATCAAACAACAGGTGTATTAACATTTATTAACTCAGAAACTATTCCAACACCTACGTGTATAGAATTTGTTTAATTATATGTGAATTTCAGTCCTTTTTTACAAAGTTTTTTAAGCCTTCTAATAGCAAAATTGCTATTAGAAGGCTTAAAAAAGTGAATTCTTATTTACGTTTAGATTTATTTCTTGTACTAGATTTCCCTTTACCTATTGGAGTACTTTTTCCTCTGCTAGTTTGTATTTTATCTGTATGTCTGCTTTCATTCTTACCTTTGTATTTGCCTTCATTTTTATCTTTAAACTTTCCCTGTGCATATGAGCTTTTGTCATTTGGTTTTGCAGTTTTATTTCTAATTTTTTCTTCAGTAGCTCCAGTCCTTTTATGCGCGTTATTCTTATTATTTTCTCCTTGAACTTGGTTTTCCCTATATCTATTAGTGCTACCATGATTCTTATCTCTTATAAGACACTTAGGATCATTACCAATCAAATCAGTTCTGCCCGCTTCAGTTAATGCTTCATATACTAATGTATAATACTTTGGGTTTTTAAATTGAAGAAGTGCTCTTTGCATAGCTTTTTCATGCTTAGTCTTTGGAACATAAACTTCTTTCATAGTCATAGGATCAAGCCCTGTATAATACATTGTTGTAGCAAACGTACCTGGTGTTGGATAAAAATCTTGTACTTGCTCTGGTCTATAATTTATATCTCTCAAATATTCTGCAAGCTCAATAGCGCAATCTAATGTACTTCCTGGATGTGATGACATTAAGTACGGAATTACGTATTGTTTCTTACCAATCTTTTTTGTTATTTTTTCAAACTTAGCTACAAATTTATCATATGTTTCCCCTGCTGGCTTACCCATATACTTTAGAACTTGTTTTGAGACATGTTCCGGGGCTACCTTTAACTTTCCACTTACATGATGTTCAACTAATTCTTTGAAAAACGTATCATCTTTATCAGCCATTATATAATCATATCTAAGTCCTGAACGTACAAATGCCTTTTTAACACCTGGAACTTCTCTTATGGCTCTAAGTAAATCTAAATATTCACTATGATCCACATCCATGTTTTTACAAACTCCTGGTGATAAACATTCTTTTGCGATGCAAGCACCAAATGCTAGTTGTTTGCTACATGCAGGTTTTCTAAAGTTTGCTGTAGGGCCCCCAACATCATGTATGTATCCTTTGAAATCAGACATATGTGTAATTTCTTCAACTTCTTGTAATATTGATTCCTTACTTCTGCTTTGAACAACTCTACCTTGATGAAATGTTATAGCACAAAACTTACAGTCACCAAAACAGCCTCTTGAACTTACTGTACTAAACTTAACTTCTTCAATTGCAGCTATTCCACCTTGACTTTCATATATAGGATGATAATTTCTCATATATGGAAGTGCATAAACTTCATCTAATTCCTCTCTATTTAAAGGTGCTTCAGGCTTATTTTGAACTACATATTTATTCCCATACTTTTGTACAATAATATTTCCTCTTACTGAGTCTTGTTCCTGATACTCAACTTTACTAGCTTCTGCATATTTATATCTATCTGCACAAACTTCTTTATAAGAAGGAATTTCAATATAATCCTGCACGTCTTCCAAACTTTCTGTGGCATAACAAGTACCTCTTACATAAGTTATGTCCTTTGCAGCTACTCCATTTTTCAAACTTTCTGCTATTGCTACAATTGGTTTTTCACCCATACCATAAATTAAAAGATCTGCTGTGCTATCAATAAGCATTGATTTTCTTACTTTATCACTCCAATAGTCATAATGAGCGAACCTTCTAAGACTAGCTTCAATTCCCCCTATTACAATATTAATATCCTTATAAGCTTCTCTTATCTTATTACAATAAACAATAGTAGCTCTATCAGGTCTAAGTCCCATCTTTCCACCTGGAGAATAAAGATCTTTTTCTCTTAACTTCTTACTTACAGTATAATGGTTAACCATAGAATCCATATTTCCTGCATTAACTAAAAATCCATATTTAGGTCTTCCAAGTTTCTGAAAATCATAATTAGTCTTCCATTCAGGTTGAGCTATTATTCCTACCTTGTATCCATGTTTTTCAAGAACCCTTGAAATAATTGAAGTTCCAAAACTATGATGATCTATATATGCATCAGCTGTAACAATTATAAAGTCTA
>JAKBFR010000120.1 GCA_021837545.1 Bacillota bacterium
CTAAATCTATTATCTTTAGATGTTGCAAAACTTGGTGGATCAAGAATAACCACATCAAATTTTAATTCTTCTTTCTTTGCACGTTTGAAATAAAGGAAAACATCTTCAACAATTATCTCATGCTTTGTGGCATCAATATTATTTATAGTAAAGTTTTCAGTTGTTTTTTCTAAACTTCTGCTTGCTAAATCAACACTTGTAGTAATAGCTCCACCTTTTGCTGCTGCCATAGAAAAAGCTCCTGTATATGAAAAAGTATTTAGCACTCTTTTATTATTAGAATACTTATCTTTAATAGATTTTCTTACTTCTTTTTGATCTAAAAACACTCCAACCATTGCACCATCATTTAAATAAATTGCAAAATTAACGTTGTTTTCTTTAACAATAAGAGGGGCTGGTGCTTTCTTCCCACATACATAACTATCATCATCAACAACCATACCATTTTCATCAAATCTCTTTTTTTCATATATTCCATAAAAAGATACCAATGATTTTATAGCTTTAAGTATGCTGTCTTTGAATTTATACATCCCTTTGCTATACCAAGTTATAAGATAATATTCATCAAAATAGTCTATTGTAAGACCACCTATTCCATCACCTTCACCATTGAACACTCTAAATGCAGTAGTGTCCCGCATGCGATAAAACTTCACCCTTTTAGAAAATGCATTTCTAAGCTTATCATAAAAAAACTTATCATCTAAATTACTATTTTTACTGTTACTTAAAATCCAACCACAACCCTTATTTTGCTTTCCGTAATATCCTTTTCCTAAAAAAGCTTTTTTCTCATCTATAAGGGTTATAATTTGCCCTTCTTCTTTTAAAGCTTTTGTATTCTCCAAAGCTTCTTCTAAAATTAATGGATATCCTTTTTTATATTTATTAACAAATTCTTTTTTTACTGTAATTATTGTTTCTTTCATATATGTACCTTTCTAATTTTAAATTCTTATATTATTTTATATTCAAATTAATTATATCATACATATATTCTTCTTATTCAAGCTTAAATTATATTTTTTATAAATTTTTACTGTAACAACTATTATAATTTGATAAAAAATCTGCTAATAATTTGCTTGTCATCAATGTAATCTTTATAATATAAAATTTGTAATCTAATCACATTTTTATATTTTCAACTATATAATTCTTTTGTTCTATGCTTAATTCCGGGAAAATTGGTATTGCAAATGTTCTATGAGATAAGTATTCAGCTACTGGCATATCCCCTTCCTTATATCCAAGGTTTTTGTATACCTTCTGTAAATGCATTGGAACTGGATAATAAACTCCTGTGCTTATACCTTTTTCTTTTAGTTTATTAATCATTTTCTCTCTATTTTCAGATTGTACTACATACATATTATATACAGATTTACTTTCAGCTATTGTTATAGGCAATGTCAAAAATATATCTTTTAATTTTTCATCATACATTTTAGCATTTTCTCTTCTTTTTTCATTCCAATTATCTATATAGGATAGCTTAATTCTTAAAATTGCAGCTTGAATTGTATCTAACCTTGTATTAAATCCAATTAAATAATTATAATATTTTAATGGATTATATACTGTATCATCATATCCTTCTGAAATTTTAACCTCTTCATTTATTTTATTTAATAAATTATAAGCTCTTTGACCATTTTCTCCACTACCATGAGTTCTTAATGCTCTTACAATAGTTGCTATATTATCATCAGATGTGGTTATAATTCCACCATCACCTGCACATCCAAGGTTTTTAGTTGGGAAAAATGAGAAACATCCTACATCTCCTATTGCTCCAACTTTCTTTTCTTTATATTCAGCTCCAACAGCTTGTGCTGCATCTTCTATAACTTTTAAGTTGTGTTTTTTTGCAATATCCATTATCTCATCCATCTTTGCTGGTTGCCCAAATATATGAACTGGCATAATTGCTTTTGTTTTCTTAGTAATCTTCTCTTCTATCTTTAATGGATCTATATTGTAAGTATCCTTTTCCACATCTACAAAAACAGGAATTGCACCAACAAATGATATACTTTCTGCTGTAGCAAAAAATGTAAAAGGCGTAGTTATAACTTCATCACCTTCTCTAATGCCACAAGCCATAAGTGCTACAACTAAAGCATCTGTACCATTTCCAACAGATATAGCGTGTTTAACTCCTATATATTCAGCAAATTCCTTTTCAAATTCTGTTACATCCTTCCCCATAATATAGCTTGCAGATGAAAGTACTTCACCTACAGCCTTTACTGCCTTTTTCTCAATTACTTTATACTGTGCTTTTAAATCAACCAATGGAATATTCATTTTTCTATCTCCTTACTATATTTATTTCATTGCTTTGAACATGCAGGTTTTTGTTGTTATTGATATATCACCATTTTCTTTAATATAATCTTCTAAATACTTTGTAAATTCTTTTTTCTTTTCTCCAACAAGTATTGAACTACCTTGGATTGTTGAAGCCTTATAAGAAACTACTGGCTTTGCATCGTTTACTGTGATTTTTCCTTCTAATATTTCTACATCAACTTTATTAAAATATTTTTTAAGAATTGCATCTCCATTTTCTAATTCAAACCTAGCTGAATATCCATTATTGTCAATTCCAAGACTGGAATCAAACTTTTCCGCAAGTTTATTTAATTCCGCCATAGTTTCACAGGAATTAGCACTTACATAAAGCATTCCTCCACTAATTAAAACTCTCTTTATTTCAGCTAAAGCTTTTTCTATATCTGGTGCAAAATAAATCATATGCTCTGCAATCACTATGTCAAAACTTTCATCTTCATACGGAATGTTTTCCATATTGATTTCTTCATACTTAAAGTCATAATCTACTTCTTTTAATTTATCTTTTGCAATCTTTAACATACTTTTTGAAAAATCTGACAAAGTAATATTTAAATCTTTATCTATATTCTCTTTATTTTTAAACCAAAGCTTTCCCGTACCACATCCAAGTTCCAATATCCTTGCATTCTCTGGAAAATTCATTTGATTAAAACACCATTTATCAAAATCTACCTTATTTATATTATAACTATGGAGATTACTCCTAATGTTCAGATTCTTATCACTCTTATATTGCTCTCTAACTCTGCTTTCCATATTAGTTATCTTTATAATATCAATTAAATTGTTGGCATCTAAAAAACCATTTTTCTTTGCAGTATTTTTAGCTTTATTAAAAACATCAATAACTGCATCAATATGTTTTTTCTTTTCTTCCAAAGCTTTCTTTTGAAAATTTATCATACTCTCCAAATTTTCTCCACTTTCATGTAGAATATGGCCTATTTCATTTAATGATAAACCAATAAATTTTAGAGTTGTTATCTGTTGAAGTTTCAAGAAATCATCTTCACAATAGATTCTATATCCAGACTCCGTTTTTTCACCAGGGTTAAGTAACCCGATTTTGTCATAATGAAGTAATGTTTTTATAGTTACCCCTGATATTTTAGCAAATTCACCAATCTTCAATGCATTCCCTCCCCATTAAATATATTCTACGCCCTTACCTTAGGGTGGAGTCAATAGTAATCTATTCTTTTCAATAATTCTTTAATTATAAAAAAGAATACCCACTGTTTATTACCTTATTCAATAACAACAGCAGGCATTTTAATAATATTAGGTATTTTAAAAAATAACTATTAAGAAATTTCTTATACTAATTCTTTAATTACTTTCACAGTTTCTTTAGCTATATACTCAGCATCTTCAAGAGACAATGTAGTATATACTGGAAGTGTAATTTCATTTTCATATTGAGCATAAGCATTTGGATAGTCTTTAATATCATATCCAAGATTTTTATATAGTGTTAACATTGGAAGTGGTTTATAATGAACATTTGTTGCTATTCCCATTTCAGCTAACTTTTGAATAGCCGCATTTCTCATTTCTTCATTAAATCCTTTAATTCTATAAAGATATAAATGATATGACGTTTCAGTTCCATTATCATCTTTAGTAACCGGAATTATTGAGAAATCTTCTTTTGATAATATATCTGTGTATGTCTTGAAAATTTGTCTTCTCTTTTCAAGCATTCCTTCATATCGCTTAAGTTGAACCACACCAATTGCAGCACTAATATCTGTCATATTGCACTTAAGTCCATCATTTATAATATCATATTCCCAAGCTCCAGCCTTAAGTTTACTTAAAGCATCCTTTGATTGTCCATGCATAGCAGTAAATCTCATATATTGAAGTAGATTTTCATGACCTCTAAAGTTATTATCATTAAAAGTAACTGCTCCACCTTCACCAGTAGTTAAATTCTTAACTGCATGGAATGAGAATGAATGAAAATCACATTGAGATCCTACAGGTTCTCCTTTGTATTTTGCACCAAAAGAATGTGCTGAATCACAAAGAATCATAATATCTTCTCTATTTTTATCTTTTAAAACTTTCTTTAATGCATCATAATCAAATGGTACACCTGCAATATCTACTGGCATAATTACTTTAGTCTTATCTGTAATCTTTTCTGCAACCTTATCTATGTCCATTTCAAAAGTATCTTTCTTAACATCTACATATATAGGCTTAACTCCTCTATGTACTGCAACACTAGAAGTTGCTGTATAAGTGTATGGAGTAGATATAATCTCATCGCCTTCTTTTATATCAAATACCTTAAGGACTAACTCCATCGCAGCTGTAGCACTATTTAATGCTAATGCTTTATTAACTTTTAAATACTCTTCTATTCCTTCTTCAAACTTTGCAAGTTGTGGTCCTGAAGTAATCCATCCTGATCTTAATACATTAGCTACTGCTTCTATTTCCTCTTCTGTTATGTCAGGTGGTGAAAATGGTATTTTTTTCATATAATTCAATCCTCTCTTAATTAAATACAGAACTTTTAATTTAGGCATATAAAACAAAATAAACTATCCTAAAGACTTATATTCTTTTAATATACCTTAAAGGTATTATCGAAATAATTTAATATACCCATTATAGATTTAGAAAACTCTTATAACTTTATTATAAACTCACCCCTTAGGTCAGAGTCAAGACAAATTTTATTATAATTAAAAATAATAATAATTTAAATAAATTAAACCACCTTTTCTAATTATTTTTTTAAATTAACTAGAAATAAGTGGTCTATTATTATAATACCTGTTTGCAATTAGGCATATTTTAAATTTCGTATTATACTTCAACAATTACTGGTAAAATCATAGGTTTTCTCTTCATTTTTGTATAAACAAAATTGTCTACTTCTCTTCTTATACTATTTTTTATTTCTGCCCATTGTGTTATATTATTTTCTAAACACTTTTCTACAATATTAATAACTACACTTCTAACTTCATCAATTAGTTCTTCAGAATTTCTAACATATACAAAACCTCTTGAAACTATATCTGGTCCTGATGTTATAATTTTATTTCTTCTATCTATAGCTACAACTACTGTTATAATACCATTTTCCGCCAAATTCTTTCTATCTCTAAGTACCATATTTCCTACATCACCCACACCCATGCCATCTACAAGCACTCTTCCAAATGGTACTTTGCCTGTTACTGTAGCTTTATTTCTAGATAATTCGAAAACATCTCCAGTTCTTAAAATAAATGTATTAGATTTATCTACGCCCATACTTTGTGCAATTTTAGCATGTTTACTTAAATGCTTATACTCACCATGAACAGGTATAAAAAACTTAGGCTTTAATAAAGCTTGAATCAATCTAAGCTCTTGTTCACAAGCATGCCCTGAAACATGTATATCTTCTATTGCTTTATAAATTACATTAGCACCCTTCTCTATTAAATCATTTATTACATTTGATACAGCTTTTTCATTACCTGGTATCGGAGTTGCTGAGATAATGACCGTATCTCCGTCTTCTATTTGTATCTGCCTGTGAGTTGATGCAGCTATCCTTGTAAGTGCCGCCATTGATTCGCCTTGACTTCCGGTAGTAACAATAGTTATCTTATCATGCGGATAATTTTTAATTTCATCTAAGCTTATTATCATATCTTCTGGAATAAATAAATATCCAAGGTCTATAGCAACTTCTGATATTTTCTCCATACTTCGACCACTAAAAGCGATTTTTCTATTATTTTTAATAGAAGAATTGCTAATTTGCTGTAACCTATGAACATTTGATGCGAATGTAGATACTATAACCCTACCTGTTGCTTTACTAAAAAGATTGTCTAATGTTTCACCTACTGTTTTTTCTGACATTGTAAAACCTTTATGAAGGCAATTAGTGCTTTCTGCCATTAGAAGTAATACACCTTTCTTGCCCAATTCCGCATATCTTTGTAAATCCATAATTTTTTCATCAACTGGTGTAAAATCAACCTTAAAGTCGCCAGTATGAACAATAACTCCTACAGGTGTATGTAATGCAATTGAACAGCTATCTGGTATACTATGATTATTTCTAATAAATTCAATATTAATTTCATTTAATTTTATTAACTCACCTGGTTCAATAATATTCAATGAACAGTCACTAAGTATATTATGTTCTTTTAATTTAATTTCAATTAACCCAAGTGTAAGTTTTGTACCATATATAGGAGCATTAATTTGCTTTAATACATATGGTAATGCACCTATATGATCTTCATGTCCATGGGTAATAAAAAATCCCTTTACCTTATCTTTATTTTTTATTAAATATGTTACATCAGGAATTACAAGATCAATTCCATAAAGATCTTCATCAGGAAATGCCAAACCACAATCTATAACTACTATTTCATCTTTATATTCAAAGGCAGTAATATTCTTACCTATTTCCTCAAGTCCACCTAATGGAATTATTTTGATTGGAATTGCTGTTGGTTTTATTTTTCTTTTTGGTTTTATTTTTTCAATTTGAATTTCGTTATTATCCAATTTATCACCCCTTAATATTTGTACCCTAAGTAAGTACCTAGTCTGATCTTTATATCTAATTTAATTATTTGCAAATAACCTTAAATATATAAGTGTTAATTAAAAATTTATTTAAATATATAATTTCATTTATACTAAATAGCGTATTACAAGGATTAATATCATATACTAAAAGAGATTTTATCATCAATCTTAAGAA
>JAKBFR010000016.1 GCA_021837545.1 Bacillota bacterium
TGAAGTCTATCATTCTTTTGTTTAACTTCATCTAACTGCAATTGCTTATTATCAATTTCTTTTTGAATTCTGCTCATGGTTACATTTTGCCTAATATAGCTAAAAACAAAGAAAACAATGCATCCAGCAATTACTATTCTTTTTAATATTAACTTTTTTTCCATCTTATAGAACCTCTATTTTACAAATTCTCTTAAGTCTATTGTAAACACTATACTACTATTATTCAAGTAATTTTTTATTATTTCCTTCTATCTGCAATTTTATATGCAATTATTTTTAATGGATACCATATGTTTTTTGATAATATTCGAATTAATTTATAAAATAATCTTGCTACTACCATTTCACTAGCATAAAAATATTCACTAATAAATTTACAATATAATAAAATAGCAATAATTATAAAAGCATATACATAGGGAGTTAAAAACGCATAATTTGTGTATAACAAAAAAGTAAATACAACTAAAGCAATAAGTATACAAAATAATATATCTTCTATTATTGTCAATATTTTTATAGAGTTTATACCTCTTATACCTCTATATATATCGAACAACATTCCTGCTATAAAACCTCCAACTAGGCTGCATATAACAAGACTGATTTGCATATTTAATTCTAATGGCATACTATTTCTACTTAAATAATCTACTTATTATACTTTCATTGCTCTTTTTTGATACTTTTCCATTATACACTATAGATGCAATATTTCCGGCAATTATAACATCGCCATTTTGTACATCTAATTTATTCATTTTTAACTCTTCTCCCTTAATAGTTAAGTTACCTAAATTAGTAGTTAAATCTATTTTTTGTTCATCAAAACTTATAACTTCAATAACGCCACTTAAAGACAACCTTTTTCTATCTTCTAAAACTAAATTAGATTTATTATCTTCTATTTTATTTTCCACTCTTTTCTCCATAAAAAATCCCTCCATTCATTCTTCTTAAGCACATTAAAAAATAGTAAGACAAGATATACAATCATACCGGTCCATTGTTTTTTTGAATATGCCTTATACAATATATGTTTATATATTGTAATTTAGAATGTGGAATTATTAATGCTTCTAGTCTATTACTGATAATTCTCCTCCATATACTAAAGAAAGAGCAGCTTAACTCAATTAGTTTTACTACTCGCTATCTTCTTCACCTTCAATAATTGCATACATTGCTTTTGCATCTTCTTTCCTTACATGCTCTGCTATATTAATTATTTCTGCTTTTAATATTCTATTAGCAAATGTTATTTGAATTATGTCACCTTCTTTTATTTTAGTAGAAGGCTTTGCTACTTTATCATTTATTAATATACGGCCACTCTCGCATATCTCTTTTGCTATAGTTCTTCTCTTTATAATACGAGATACTTTTAAATATTTATCTAATCTCATACTTTTCTCCTTTATTAAAAGAACCCGAGAAAACTCGGGTTCATATTTACTCGTCCTGACTTGTATTTTATTTCTTGTTAACTTTATCTTTGAATTCTTTACCAGCTTTAAATACTGGAACTGTTGTTGCAGGAATGTTTATAACTTCTTTAGTTCTAGGATTTCTTCCTTCTCTAGCTGCTCTTTCTCTTGTTTCGAAAGTTCCAAAACCAACTAATTGAACTTTTTCACCTTTTTCTAATGATTCCTCAACACTTTCAATTAAAGCTTTTAATGCTAATTCTGCATCTTTTTTTGTTAACTTACTCTTTTCTGCCATACTAGTTATTAATTCTGCTTTATTCACAATAACATCCTCCTTAAAATCCAGTTATATATTTTCTAACTGCTTTCTTTATGTACTAAATTGCACTTCTTTATTATATAACCTCTTCAGCTACCCGTCTATAGAAAAACGCTTTCTTTCCCTATATATAACTAAATAATACAAATAAATCATTACAACATAGTTCTTAATAATTATTCTGCATAAACTAAAGAATTCCTTTATTTAAATTATATATTAATCTAATTCTTTTGAAATTTCCCAAAGTTTATCCATTTCATCTATATTCATATTAGTTAATTCAATGCCGTTTTCTTTAGTAACTCTCTCAATATAATCAAATCTTTTTATAAACTTATCTATAGTACAATTTAATGCTATTTCTTCATCCACTTTTAAAAATCTTGCAACATTAACACATGAAAATAATAAATCTCCAATTTCTTCTTTTATTTTCTCCACATTTTCTGTATTATATACATCTATTACTTCTTTAATCTCTTCTTTTACCTTATTTATAGCAAAACTTACATCATCAAAATCAAATCCAACCTTTTTTGCCTTTTCTTGAACCTTATGGGCCCTTAAAAGTGCCGGTAATCCTCTTGTTATACCTTTCATTTCTTCTGTAAGACTACCATAACCCTTTTCTTTTTTCTTTAATTCATCCCATTTTATAAGTACTTCTTCTGAAGAATTTAATTCACTGCAATCTTTAAAGACATGTGGGTGTCTGCTTATCATTTTATTGCAAATCCCTTCAATTACATCACCTATATCAAAATATCCATCTTCTTTTCCAATAGAGGCATGAAAAACAACTTGAAGGAGCACATCCCCCAATTCTTCAATCAAAGAGTTATCATCGTCTTGATCTATTGCATCTATAACTTCATAGCTTTCTTCTATCAACGCTTTTTCAAGAGATTTATGCGTTTGCTCTCGATCCCACGCACAACCATCTTCACTTCTTAATATTTCTATTATCTCTAAGATGTCATTAAAGTCCTTTTTATTTTTCAGATCTTTTGGAATGTATATAGATGTTAAATAGTCTATGTCCTCTTGCATATCTAATTCAAATAAGGGTATTATTCTTATACTTTCTTGCTCTTCTATTCCTGCAGCTCTGACATAATAAACTTGCGTTTCATCATTATATTGTTCTAACAGCTTTACTTTAACTTCTGATGCTATTAGTTGATTATACACTTGAGTAACTATAGTTCCTATTCTCTTGTCTAAAATTTGGTTACCTATGTCAAACGAGTCTATAACTTTCAATCCACCTATCGGATCAATTCTAAGACTTTCAATCATAGCATCAATAAAACTTACTGCTGGTATTATCTTATATTCTATGTTGTTTTCTTTGCATAGATCTATTAAATTAAATACTGATTTTTCTGCAACTAATGGATGACCTGGAACTGCATAAACTAAATCTCCTAGCTTCTCATGCTTTTTAATCAAATCATTAGCTATGTTTAAATATACCTCATCAAAACTGCCTATACTTTCATAAACATTGTCATAAGTATCAAATATAATTTTCTTTTCTCTTAAGTAATCTACTGTAGGATGCTTTTCTGTTCTTAAAAATATATTTTTATTACTTTCAAGCTCACTTACTGTTCCTATAGTCAATGCTTCCTTGGCTCCTGGTCCTAATCCCACTATTTTAATCATTAGGTTTTTCTCTCCTTTTTACCTTTTTCTAATTCTACTCTTTATTTCTTCAACATTAAACACTTTAAATACAATTATTAATATCATATATATTATCATACCTAAAAATATAGATATTAAGCAAGATATTCCATTACTTGTTGTATTTTTATATATAATATTATAACTAATTAATACAAATAGCATCATAATAGTTGATGCATATGCTGGTTTTATTAGTATTTTGTATAAATTAAGTTTTACCCTTAAAGTAAATTTCATTGTTACTATATTTAAAATACTTACTACCGCATAAGCACTAAAGCTTGCTATAACAGCACCATATATATTAAATTGTTCCATAGGAACCAATACCCAAGTTAAAATTATCTTAATTATACATCCAATTAATAAATTAATAACAGGTTTTATATAATTTCCTGTTCCCTGTAATATGGCTGTTGTTGTTTGAGTAATTATTATAAAAGGTATAGTTAAAGATAAATATTTCAATATTTCTATACCCTCAAATCTACCTGGAAATATGAATTTCATTACTGGCTCAGCTAAAAAGAAGAGCCCAAAAGTACACGGAATTGCAATTACTGTTGTCATTTTCATCGAAGCATCTATCTTATTGTTTAATTCTTTTCGTCTTTTAAGTACAAAGGCTTCAGCTATAATAGGAATCAAAGATGTACAAATTGCCATGGAAAGGGTTAATGGAATATTTATAATAACAGACGCTTTCCCCGTTAGTTGTGCATAAAGTACAGTAGCTTGCGTGTTTGTAAATCCTGCTTCTAATAGTTTTTGTGGAACTAATATTGAATCTATTAGATTCATAATGCTACCAACTGTTGTTCCTAATGATATTGGTATTGCAATTTTTAATATTGTATTTAATATTTCAGGATTGCTTTTTATCTTTTTTACATTGTAACGTTTCTTTATCTTTTTGTAATTGGAATATAAATATAAACCTCCAATAATTCCTCCTGCTGTAGCGCCAAAGGCTGCTCCTCCTGCAGAATATTCAATTCCCCTTGGCAATAGAAATATAGCAAGTCCTACTCCAAATACAACTCTCCCAATTTGTTCTATTATTTGTGATATAGCTGATGGAGTCATATTCTGTAGACCTTGAAAAAAACCTCTAAAAATAGTTACAAAAGATATTATAATTGGTGCAAAAGATATTCCTATTAATGAATAATATGCTTTGGGATCCCATTTTAAAAATACTATTATTGGCTTTGCAAAAAAGAATAATACCAATGTAGTGCCTGTCCCTATTATAGTCATTAAAATAGCAGATTCCTTCATTACTTCAAAGCTTCCATACATATCATTTGTTGCATTTTTTTCTGATATCATCTTTGATATTGCTACAGGTACTCCTGAGGCCATAGCTATAAAAAACATATACAGCGGATATGACATTTGATAATACCCTATTCCTTCATCTCCTATTAACATTATTAGTGGCCATCTAAAGAACAGACCTAGAAATCTAGTTACTATTCCAGCACCGCCAAGAATTATGCTCCCTTTTATTAGGGATTGCTTATTCATAAAACACCTCCAAACTTACATGTTACTAATTAATTATTATTGTAAGTATGGAGGTATTATGCCTTTTATTTTTATACAGTGATTAAATAATAAATATTATTGCTCCATTTGCTTCCCTAAAAATGCTGCTGCTGTTTCAACTAGTTTTGTTTCAACTTCGCCAAGCTCTACATCTTCTTTCGATACAATGATTACTGCACCAATCTGATCACCTTCCGCCATGATTGGTGATATGACTTGGCTGTTATAAGTTGTTTCATCATCGTCATTATGTAATGGTATTACTGAATTATTAGATTTATTTAATAACACAGTCTTTCTTGCATCCATTATTTTTTCTAACTCACTACTTACTTTTCTTTCTACGTATTCTTTTTTAGTTGCTCCACTCACGGAAACAAATGCATCTTTATCAGCGATTAAGACAACGTGCCCTATAACTTGTTGTAAGCTATCACAATATTCTTTTGAAAAATTAGTAAGTTCTTCAATTGGTGAATATTTTTTTAGAATCACGCCACCATCTCTATCTGTAAAGATCTCTAGTGGATCTCCTTCTCTTATTCTTAAAGTTCTCCTTATTTCTTTTGGTATTACCACTCTTCCTAGATCATCAATTCTTCTAACTATTCCTGTTGCTTTCATTGGTTGTATAACCTCCTTTGAAACTCTATTAATTGGTTGCACTATTATTATTTGAATTTCTAGAAATTTTATACACTTATAGACAAATTTTATATAAATTTATTTTTCATAAGCTTACATATTTAACTGCGATATTTATACTCTCAATTTCTTATACATAAAAAATTATCATTTCAAAACTAAATAGATATACTTTCCAATTAATATTTTTTAGAATATACCTCCAAAGCCTGTATTCTACTATAACTTTTTATATATTTTTATTGTTAACTTCTTATATTCTGGGTATTATATGTTGATTATACTTTTAATTTAAATTCTTTTTTGTATTAGTTATTTTGCGGTTATTTTATTCGTAATATTATGTCATTTAAATAAATAACAAAGGCTGTTTTAAAATAATTATTTTAAAACAGCCTTTGTTATTTATTCAAAATTGTTCATCATTTGACCACTTAATATTAGAAGTTACTAATTAAGTGTTTGTCGTTGTTAATTATAATTGATCCTCATTTGTTTTAACTTTTAAATCAGTTTTCCATTCTGCTACTTTAGAATTAAAAGCATCCCCTTGTTTTTGTTGTAATAATGTTGATTTAATTTCATCTTTGACTTTATCAAATGGAGTTACTTCTGCACTTTTTAATCCAGTAGCTTTAATAATATGATATCCATATTGGCTCTTTACTGGTTGTGAAACTTCGCCCTCTTTTAAATCCTTAAATCCTGCCACAAATTCAGGAACTAATTGTGTTGAATTATAAGCTACAAATCCCAAGCTACCACCTTTATCCTTGCTTCCTGGATCTGTTGAATTTGCCTTAGCTAATGTTGCAAAATCAGCTCCACCATCTATTTGTGCTTTCAATGAATTAGCCTTTGTCAATGATGCATCATAATCTACAGACCCATCACTAGCTTTTTCAGCAATTAAAATATGTGCTACTGTTGCACCAGCACCTACTGAATATTTAGTATCTTTATTTTCATCATAATATGTTTGAACATCATCATCTGTAACTGTTATATCTTTTAACATATCTTTTTGAACTGCAGCTGTTATAATTTGATTCTTTAAAGATTCCTTAAGTTCATCCTCAGTAATACCATTTTGTTGTAAAACACCCTCCCATTGTCCTTCTGCAGGATATTGAGTTTTGTACTGATTTATCTGATCATCAATTTGTTTATTTATATCATCATCCGATGGTTTAAGATTTAACTCAGTAGCTTTTTGTAAAAGTATCTTTTCAGTTACCATACTATCTAATTGTTGTTTCTTAACTTTTGTTATTTGATCTTTGACTTTATCATTAGTTGCATAATCATCTCCATACTGTTGTTTTAGCTGAGCATCATATTTACTCATTTCTTTATCAAAATCGCCTTTTGTTATTTTTTCATTCCCAATTGTTGCAAGAACTGTTTTTTGTATTGCCTCTGGTGTTTTCTCGATCATCTTACATCCCATAGCTGATACTGCAACTGTTAATATAGCTACTGTTGCAAGAATTTTTTTTATTTTTTTCAAAATTTTCCCCTCGCTTATTCCTAGATTTAGACATAAAAAATAACTGTTGAAATACATAATATACATTTTGTTATATACGGTTATTTTTTGAAGATGTCTTACTGTAAAAAGTAATAATATTAGTATATCAATATTGCTTTTATAATTCAATTTTTTACACTATTTTATTTTTGTTACTTCTCTTTTATATCATATATTTGTTACAATATTATGTCATTGAAGACTTCTTTTAAAAATTCTAATTTACTTTCTTTCTTTATATCTTTTAATTTGAATGCAAAATAAGGATTGCTGCCAAATTTCAATACTACACTTTTCTTATACTTATCCATTAAAGTTTTGAATATTTTCTTATATTCACTTTCATCTTGTGCAAATTTAAATATTATTTCCTTAGGAGTTTCTTTTATTTCTTCTATAAAAATTGATTTAGCTTGACTCTTTATATATGCAATATCCATTAAATTATACACTGGTTCTGGTATCTTAGAATATCTGTCTTCTAATTCTTCCTTTATGTCATTGTAATCCTCTAAGCCTTCAATTGCAGCTATCTTTTTATAAACCTCAATTTTTTGAATTTCATCATCTATATAACTTTCTGATATAAACGCATCAACTTTTATATCTAACGTTGTTTCTATAGGCTCCTTTTGAATTTCTCCCTTAAGTAGCTTAACTGTATCTTCAAGCATTCTGCAGTATAAGTCATATCCTATTGATGCCATATGACCATGTTGAGATGAACCCATCATATTACCTGCTCCTCTAATTTCTAAGTCCCTCATAGCTATTTTAAAGCCAGAACCTAGTTCAGTAAAGTCCTTTAGTGCCTTAAGTCTCTTTTCTGCAACTTCTGTTAAAACCTTATCTTTAGTGTATAAAAGATAAGCATATGCAATTCTATTAGATCTACCTACTCTGCCTCTTAATTGATAAAGTTGAGAGAGTCCCATCTTATCTGAATTATAAATTATTATTGTATTTACATTTTGAATATCCATACCGGTCTCTATTATGGTAGTACAAACTAATACGTTATATTCCTCTGACATGAAATCAAACATTTCTCTTTCAAGTTGTCTTTCTGCCATCTGTCCATGAGCAATTCCAACTCTACTTTCTGGAACTAAAGCTTGCACATACTTAGCCATTCTTTCAATGTCCTCAACCCTATTATATACAAAGTAAACTTGACCACCTCTTCCTATTTCTCTAAGAATAGCATCTCTTATAAGTTGATCATTTTGTTCTACAACATATGTTTGAATAGGATATCTCTCTTCTGGTGGAGTTTCAATAACAGAAATATCTCTGACTCCACTTAGTGACATATGAAGGGTTCTAGGAATTGGTGTTGCGCTTAAAGTTAAAACATCAACATTTCTCTTAATGTTTTTAATTTGTTCTTTTTGTTTTACTCCAAATCTTTGTTCTTCATCTACTACTAGCAATCCTAAATCTTTGAACTGTATATCTTTTGATACTAACCTATGAGTACCTATTAAAATATCTAAGTTGCCTTCTTTTGCTCTTTGTAAAATTTCTTTTTGTTGTTTCGCTGTTCTAAATCTACTAACCATATCTACTTTTATAGGAAAATCAGAAAATCTATTTTTTATATTTTTATAATGTTGTTCTGCTAAAATAGTAGTTGGAACTAATATTGCAACTTGTTTTCCATCCATAACAGCTTTAAATGAAGCTCTTAACGCAACTTCAGTCTTACCATATCCAACGTCTCCACATAAAAGTCTATCCATTGGCTTATCTGATTCCATATCTAGTTTTATTTCGTCTATTGATGTCAATTGGTCTGGAGTTTCTTCAAATGGAAATTCATCTTCAAATTGTTTTTGCCATTGCGTATCCTTAGGAAATTTATGTCCTTTTACAGTACTTCTCATAGCGTATAGTTTAACTAAATCTTGAGCTATTTCATTAATTGATTTCCTTGCCTTTGCCTTTGCTTTTTGCCATTCAATACTTCCAAGCTTATTAACCTTAGGAAATTTGCCTTCACTTCCAATATATTTTTGGATTAAATCAAGTTGATCTACTGGAACATATAATTTATCGCCTTTATCATATACAATATCCAAATAATCTCTTTTATGTCCGCCAACATCAATTTGCTTAATTCCTTTATAAACACCAACTCCGTGATTAGCATGAACTACATAATCTCCTGGCTTTAGTTCTGCAAAGCTCTTTATCTTAGAAATTCCTTTTTTCTTTGACTTGCTATTTTTGAGTTTCCTCTTCGCTTCGCCAAACACTTCTCTATCTGATATTACACAAGTTTTATAATTCGGATATTCAAAACCTTTTAATTGATTACCAAAGGTTATTACAACTTCACCATATTGAATCTCATCAACATTATCTCTATAACTACTCTCTATTCCTCTATCTCTTAAAGTGCCTACTAAACGTTCTCCCCTAGCTCTTGTTCCTGATAATATTAACGTCTTATATCCGGCAGTCTTTTTACTTAATATATCATCAATTAATAAGTCTAATTGTCCTTGATAGTTATTTAATGTCACTTGAGCTACATCTACTGTTGAATATGGCTTTAACCAATCATTAATCCTAGTTAGAGGTTCAAAAAAAACAACATTTTGCTCCTCAAATGATTCTAATACCTCTTCTTTATTAATCAATAAATTTCCCTGTCCTGGAAATATATCTCCCCTTTGAGAAAAAGAAGTAAAATTTTCTTTGAATTCTAAATATGTAGATTCTAATTTCCCCTTACATCTTTGAACATTATCTACTACAAAAAAGTAATCTTTAAAATAATCAAAAAGACTTTCTGTTTCTTTAGTGAAATATGGCAAATAACTATCTATAGTTTCAAAAGATGATGTTTCTTCTAGGGATTCTAAATTTTTATTTAATATCTTTCTTAGCTTTTCCACTCGCTCATTATCTTTATCACCCAATGCAATTCTATCAAATTCTTCTCTGAGCTTATCACGCCCATATTTTATAGTTTCTTCAGATATTATTATTTCTTTTGCAGGAAAAATATTTAATTTTTTAACTTTTTCAATGCTTCGTTGAGACTCTGTATTAAACGTCCTAATAGAGTCTATTTCATCACCAAAAAGTTCAACTCTATATGGATAAGTTGAACATGTTGGGAACACATCTAATATTCCACCTCTTAATGAAAATTGACCCTTGCCTTCTACCATTTCAATTCTTTCATAGCCAGACTGAACTAATGTTTTTGATATTTCATTAAGATTAACTTCATCGCCCTCTTTTAAATTCATACTATACTCTATAAATAATTTATGTGGAGTATATTTAGCTGCAAAGGCATCTATTGAGGTTACTATTATTTTCTTTTTCTTATTTAATATTTCATTTATTACCTTTAATCTTTCCCATCTTAAATCACCTGAAATCGCATCAATACTATAGAAAACCATTTCCTTTACTGGAAAATAGTATACCTCATTGGTATACAATATCAAATCTTCATAAAGGTTTTTTGCCTCCATATCACTTTGAGTAACAATTATCATAGATTTATCAATATTCTCAAAAATTCCATCTACGATATATCCTCTACCTGACTCGGCTGCACCATATATCCCAATAGGATATCTTTTGTTTTCAATACCTTTTATGATATTTAGAAATTCTATACTATTTTCCAAGGGCTCTAATAACCCTTTTAATCTCATTTCATGCACCTTCTTTAAACCTTTTTATTTGCTTTAAATCCATTAAACTGATTCATAGCTGTTTTAATATCACTTTTTATTATTTCTCTAGTTGCCTTTGTTGACGCTTGTATACTTTCATTTAAAACAACTTCTTCTTCTTTTGTAAATTTGCCTAAAACATATTTAATTAAGTTTATATCAGGTTGTCCTACGCCAACTTTTATTCGCGGAAAAATATCACTGCCAAGATGTGCTATAATGCTTTTTATTCCATTATGCCCACCTGCACTTCCTTTTTCTCTTATTCTTAAAGTTCCAACTTCTAAGCTAATATCATCATATATAACTAAAATTTTATCGTTATTAAGATTATAGAAGTCTGCTACCGCTCTTACACTTTCTCCACTTAAATTCATAAAAGTGGTCGGCTTTAAAAGCATAACCTTTTCTCCTTCAATAAATCCTTCGCCATATATACCTTTAAATTTTTGCCTGTTTACTTCAATATTATACTCTTTTGCAATATTATCAACAACTTTAAATCCAATATTATGTCTTGTATCCTCATATTCCTTACCTGGATTTCCAAGACCTACTATTAAAAACATATATTTTTCCTCCTTAGAAATTTTATCTATTTCTACTATTCTTATATTTCGTAAGTGAAAATGTGAATGTAACACCTATACCTGAATTATTTTTAACCCATACTTCTTCACCTTGTTGCATAAGTATCATTCTTACTATAGGTAATCCGAGTCCAGTACTAACTTTATTTGTTCTAGATTTATCTGACTTATAAAATCTATTCCATATATTCCTTATTTCTTCATCTCCAATTTTAGGCCCATTATTATATATTCGCACAAAAACCTTTGTTCCCTTATGATACGTGCTAATTTTTATTATTCCATTATTACCACAATATTTAATAGCATTATCTAATAGATTAGTTATAACTTGCATTGTTTTATCTTCATCTGCATTTACATAGCACTTTTCATATTGTAACTCTATTTTTAATGTTATTTCTTTTTCTTTTATATTTTGTTCATTATTTATAATGCACAATCTAACTAATTCATTTATATCAATCTTTTTCATATTAAATTTTAATTTACCAGATTCAATAGCTGATAAATCTAACAAGTCATTGATTAATCTTGTAAGTCTTTTTATCTCGCTATAAACTCTATCTAAATAATATCCTTCTTTATCTTTTGGAATTACGCCATCAATTATTCCTGCAATAAATCCCTTTATAGATGTAATTGGAGATCTTAATTCATGAGAAACGTTTGATATAAAGTCTCTTCTATTATTTTCAACTTTTTCTAAAGATTCAGCCATTATATTGAAAGAATTAGCAAGTTCACCAATTTCATCTTTTGATTCTATATAAACTCTTCTATTAACTTCTCCATTAGCAAATTTCTTAGCTACATTGTTTATTTGTGCTAAAGGATTAATTAATATTTTCTTTGAAACTAAAGACAAAACTGCTGATGCAAATACCATAGCAACTAATGCAGATATCCATACAATAAAGTAAATTCTATGTAATTGCTTGCTTATAGTTGATAATGGAGTTGTCATTACAACATATCCTTGGAATTCATCATTTTCTATTATTGGGTAAATATAAGTAAATTGCTTATTAATATATTCTACAGGCTGTCCATCCATTAATGAATTCATGTTTTTTTCTGAAATATCAGGCTTATCTTCTATATTTTTATTCTCATCAATTTTAGAATACAAATATATGTAATCAAACTTATCACAAACAATAATATCTGCATTAGCTCCAACACTTGACATATCTACTATAGCTTGTAACTCATCAAATTTTATATCATTTTTCTCAATATCATACGTTTTGATAACATTAGATATATATTCCCCATCTTGTTTAAATTGAGTCCTTTTTTCACCAAAGTAAGTTATCTTAAACCATATAGATAGCATCCATGCAAGCAACACTAAAACAATAGTCAAAATAATAATAAATGTCATTATTAATTTTTGAAGTAGACTTCCACATTTCATTTAATTCACCTCAAATTTATATCCAACACCCCATACTGTTTCAATTTTCCATTGCTCGCCATCACTTAATTTCTCTCTTAATCTCTTAATATGAACATCTACAGTTCTAGAATCTCCCGGATATTCATAGCCCCAAACTTCACAAAGTAATTGTTCCCTTGTAAAAACTTTGTTTTTATTATTTGCTAGATAATATAATAATTCAAATTCTTTAGGTGGCATTTTTACGTCCTCTTCATTGTATATTACTTTATAAGAAGTTGAATCTATTGATAAATCACTTAATTTTATTATTTCATTTTTAACACTTTCTGCAGAATATCTTCTTAATACAGCTTTAACTCTAGCCAGTAATTCTTTAGGTTCAAAAGGTTTTACTATATAATCATCTGCACCGAGTTCTAATGCTAAAACCTTATCAAAAGTATCTCCCTTTGCTGTAATCATTATAACTGGTGTTTCTTTTTGTTTTCTTATCCATTTCAAAATATCAATACCATCTATGTACGGTATCATCACATCAAGCAAAACTATGTCCGGACTATATTCCAAATATAATTTTTGTGCCTCTTTACCATTTAAAGCTATCTTGGTATTGTATCCAGAACTTTTTAAATACATATCTATAACTTCACTAATATTTTCATCGTCATCTACAATCAAAACCTTGGTTGAAACTCCATCCACTATTTTCTCGCCTCCTAATTAGACTAATATTATTTATAATACTGATATATCATACACAAATTATTTTTTATAGCAAACAAAGAAATATGATTAATCCTTTCCGTAGTAAACATTTCAAGAATACTCACTTAACAATTATTAATTATATTTCAATTAAAATTTACAATATGATTCTATTATAACCTTAATATTTACCTTCTTAAAATAAAAATTATTTATTTCGTGAAATAAAACACCTAAAATAAAAAATAGAATGTACATTTGTTCAATTTTTTAAGTTCTTTAAAACAAATATACATCCTGTTTTTGCTTTTTTAATTAAAGTAGTGTTTTTTATTGTTCATATTCAAATAATTTACTTATTGGTTGATCATCATAAATTCTTTTTATTGCTTCTGCAAACAAAGGTGCAACTGAAATTGATTTGATTTTATTAGTCTCTAAATCTTGATTTAATGGAATTGTATTTAACATAACTAATTCCTCTATTGCTGAATTATTTATTCGTTCCAATGCTGGACCTGATAATACTCCATGAGTACAACAAGCATAAACATTTTTAGCTCCTAAATCTTTAAGTGCATTTGCTGCATTTGCAATAGTTCCAGCAGTGTCTATCATATCATCAATTAATATGCATCTCTTGCCTTCAATATCTCCTATAATATTCATTATTTCTGAAACATTTGCTTTTGGTCTTCTCTTATCTATAATTGCTATTGGTGTATGTAAGTTATCTGCAAATTTTCTTGCTCTAGTTACACTACCTAAGTCTGGTGAAACTACAACAACATCTTCTTGATCTTTTAATCCTTTTGATATAAAGTGTTCTGCAAGTATTGGTGCCCCAAGCAAATGATCTACAGGAATATTAAAGTATCCTTGAATTTGAGCTGCATGTAAATCCATAGTTAAAATTCTATGTGCTCCTGCTGCAGTTAATAAATCTGCAACTAATTTAGCAGTTATTGGATCTCTTGACTTAACCTTTCTGTCTTGTCTCGCATATCCATAATAAGGCATAACTGCTGTAATTCTACCTGCTGATGCTCTCTTAAATGCATCAATCATAATTAATAGTTCCATTAAATTATTATTAACAGGTGAAGAAGTAGATTGTACTATGAATACATCATTACCTCTAACAGTCTCATTAATATCAACCGATATTTCTCCATCGCTAAAAGTTGAAACCTTAGACTTTCCAAGCGGAACTCCTAATATATCTGCTATATCTTGTGCTAATTTTGAGTGTGAATTCCCAGTAAATACTTTTATATTTCTTCCATGATTTATCATAATTGAGAATACCCCCTTAAAATTTTCATTTAATTTATAAATAAATTTTTATTTTTTTAATCCTTTTTTTTCAACCCACCCACTAATATTTCTTTGTTTAGCTCTAGCAACTGCAAGATCACCTTCATTTACTTCTGATGTAATAGTAGATCCAGCTGCAATATATGTATTATCGTGAATTGTAACAGGTGATACTAAATTAGTATTACATCCTATAAAGCTATGATCTCCAATAACAGTCTTATATTTGTTTTTACCATCATAATTTACAACTACTGTACCACATCCAAAATTACATTCTGATCCAACCTCAGCATCACCTATATAAGTTAAATGAGATACCTTAGTTCCATCTCCAATAGTTGATTTCTTTATTTCTACAAAATCTCCTATTCTAGCATGTTTACCTATTGTAGTTTCAGGTCTGATATATGCAAAAGGTCCAACTGTTGTATTATCTCCAATCTTACTACTTAATATAACTGAAGATTGAATATCTACTTCGTCACCAATAATACTATCTACAATTCTTGAATTTTGATAAATCAAACAATTATCACCTATTTTAGTATTACCTTCTAAAATATTATTAGGATATATTATTGTATCTTTCCCTATTTCAACATCAATTCCTATATATGTTGTTTTAGGATCAATTAATGTAACTCCGTTTTCCATATGCTTAATATTTATTCTATTTTTAAGTATTTCTTCTGCTTCTGCTAATTGAACTCTTGAATTTATTCCAATAGTTTCTTCATACTCTGTCACAACTGCGCCTATTGACTTATCTTCTGATTTTAATATTTCTATAATATCTGTAAGATAATATTCCCCTTGTTCATTATTATTATTCAATTTATCTAAAGCATCTACTAATAGTTCAATGTCAAAACAATAAATTCCAGAATTCATTTCTGCAATTTTAAGTTCTTCTTGATTGCAATCTTTATGTTCAACAATTTTTAAAACTTGATCATTTTTTCTTACTATTCTTCCATATCCAGTTGGATCTTCAACAATTGCTGTCAATATAGTTGCTGCATTTTTATTTTCTATATGATCACCAACTAATCTTTCAATTGTAGATTGCTTTATTAAAGGAGTATCTCCTGTAAAAATCGCAACTACTCCTTTCTTATCCTTTAAAAACTGCTCGGCACATTTAACTGCATGACCAGTACCTAATTGCTCCGCTTGTAGTGAATAAGATACCTTTTTATCTAGGGTTCTTTCCTTTACAAGTTCCGCACCCTTACCTATGATTACATCTATATCATCAATCTTTGAATTTCTTATTGAGTCTATAACATGTTTTAACATCTCTTTACCGCATACTTTATGCAACACTTTAGGTAAATCTGACTTTATTCTCTTACCTTGACCAGCTGCTAAAACTAGTGCACATTTATACATTATATATCACACCTCATCTTTAAATTTAGGCATCCAAGAAAATCTGCTTCACGCTTTTCTCATCTTCAAAA
The DNA here is from genome assembly GCA_021837545.1 of Bacillota bacterium. The sequence goes on from JAKBFR010000016.1 coordinate 16,359, forward strand.
TGATCTTGGTTGCGCTTCACGCTTTTTTATTTGTATTTATTTTTTGATACCCTTGTATTATCACGATTAATTCTCTTGATAACGCGTTAAATATTCATGTTAATTTAATTATATTTGAAAGCTAATTTTATTTCAACCCATATAACCCCTTAATATTTCCTTTAGAAATTTGATTTCACGAAATAAGAGGAAGCTATAAAAACTTCCTCTTATCCATTGAACCTACTACCCTTCTACAACTTCTTCTGAAATAGCCTTTTGATAAGCCCCTAAAATTGCAGTTTGAATTTTTTCTCTTGCTTCTGTGTTTATTGGGTGAGCTATATCCTTAAATTCTCCATCTGGTGTTTTTCTACTAGGCATAGCAATAAATAAACCCATTTGTCCTTCTATAACTTTGATATCATGAACTACAAATTCATTATCAAATGTGACAGAAACTATTCCTTTCATTTTACCTTCTGATGTAATCTTTCTAATTCTAACATCTGTAATTTGCATTTTACTCCACCCCTCCCAGTTGCTTAAAAATATTTAATATTTATATAATTTCTCCACAAATTTCTAAATTCCTTTTTTATATTTAATAAATCCTTATAAAATTTATTTTTGTGCAATTTTGATCATATCAAAGAAAATAATTAATCAAATATAATGATTTGTTATTTATTTGCATATGACTTATATAAAATACTACTGGTAAGAGATTGTCCGATTTTACTTAAGAAAATATTTTTGAAGGTTGTATTCCTATAATTGCTGATTTATCTACTTCAGTTAATTCCACAATAGAAACGTATTCATCAACTAATTTCTTTTCAATTTGCTTATTATCTATTAATACCCCAATTCCTACTAGCTCACTATCAAATTCCTTTAGTAGAGCTTTAATTCCAACTGCAGTTCCTCCACCCTTCATAAAGTCATCAATAAATATACATCTACTGGATGATTTCATTGATTTTTTTGATAATGCCATCTGTTGTAATCTTCCGTTACTGCCAGAAACATAATTTATAGTAACTGTTGATCCTTCTGTTGCTTGACTATCCCTTCTTGCAATAACTAATTGTACACCTAAGTTTCTAGCTACTTCATAAGCTAGAGGAATACCCTTAGTTTCCACAGTTATTACATAATCAACATCTTTTCCTTTAAAGCATGATGAAAGCATAACTCCAGCTTTGTTTATTATTTTAGGATTATATACTAAGTCAGTCATATATATTATATTTCCAGGAATAACTCTGCCATCATCACTTAATTGCTTACATAATTCTAGTGCAAAAGCCTTCTTTTTCTCTTCACCACTTTGTGGAATATATTTTATTCCTCCTGCAACGCCTGCAATTGTTTCAATTTTACCCATTTCAAGTCTTTCTAAAACTTCACGAACAACGACTATATCTTCACTTATAGTAGACTTTGCTGCATTTAATAATTCTGAAAAATTATTCAATCCTAAAATTTTATTAGGATTTTCTAATAATATTTTAGTTATGGCAACTACTCTTTTATTTCTAGTAAATTTCTCCATTTTAATCACCTACACGAATTTTTTTATATTAAATCCCTTTAATATTCATATTTTATTCTAAATCCAAGTTAATATCAATGTTTTTAGTTATAATGTTAATGTATATATTTCTAATTCATTCACAAATATGATAAATATCCATAATATATTATGTATTTAATTTTTCCTATGGTTGATTTTCAGAAAAATGTATATAATTATAGTTAAAGTATAAAACTAAAGATTTTAATTAACGTTTAGAAAATATATAATAAACCTTTAGTTTTATTAATTAAAAAGGAGTTGATCGTTTGTCTTTCGATTTTATAAATGATAAAGATAAAAAAATTCATTTTATAGGTATTGGTGGAATTAGTATGAGTGGGCTCGCTGCTGTTTTATTAAATAGCGGATTCAAAGTATCCGGTTCAGATTTTAAAAATTCTCCAATTGTTGAGAAATTAAAAGCTTCAGGTGCTGAAATTTACATAGGTCATAAAAGCGAAAATATTAAGAATGTAGATTTAGTAGTTTATACGGCTGCAATACCATCTGATAATCCTGAACTTTTAGAAGCTGAGGAAAAAAATATTACACTAATGGATAGAGCTGAATTCTTAGGTGAAATTATGAAAGGTCATAAATATAATGTAGCTATCTCAGGTACTCATGGAAAAACTACATGTACATCCATGCTTTCTCATGTTACACTTGCTGGTAATCTAGACCCAACTATTTTAGTGGGTGGAGAATTAGATATAATTGATGGAAATTTTAGAATAGGTAATAGTGAGTATTTTTTAACTGAAGCTTGTGAATATAAACGTTCATTTTTAAAGTTTTTCCCATATATAGGCGTAATCTTAAATATAGATGCTGACCACTTAGATTGTTATAAAGATATAGATGAAATTGCTGATACTTTCTTAAAATTCTCTAAACTTATTCCTCTGGATGGCTATCTTGTAGGATATAGTGATGATTTTAGAGTTAAAGAAATTCTATCAAAAGTAGATTGCAATACTTTAAGCTATGGTTTTGATGAAACTGCAGATGTAATTGCTAAAAATATTATCTTCAACAAGGATGGTTGTGCTACTTTTGATGTATATAAAGACAATAAAAATTTATTTTCTCTTACTTTAAACATTCCAGGTAAGCATAGCATATTAAATGCACTTGCCTCGATCTGTGTTTCTCTCATATTTAATATTTCTAATGACAATATAATTGAAGGATTATCAAAATGTAAGGGAGCTCATAAGAGATTTGAGTATAAGGGTGAATTAAATGGCGTTACTGTAATAGATGATTACGCTCATCATCCTACAGAAATTAAAGCTACCTTAAGTACTGCAAAACAAATTAACCACAATAAAACTTATTGCATATTCCAACCTCATACTTATACTAGAACAAAATCTTTATTTGATGAATTTACAGAGTGCTTTAATGATACTGACGAGCTTATATTAATGGATATTTATGCGGCACGTGAAAAAAATACTGGACTTGTATCTTCTGATGAGCTTGGAGATGCCATAAGAAGCAAAGGTATAAAATGTACTAATGTTCATTCACATGATGAAGCATTAGATTATGTGAAGTCAAAACTTACTTCTGGCGATTTATTATTAACAGTAGGTGCTGGTGATGTAGTTATCGTTGGTGAAAAATATTTAAAAGTTTAATTGATGAGCCCCCTAGGGGCTACTTAAGTTGCATTAGCCAACAAAGTATTGTAAAATCTAGTTAGTATTAAACCTAGTAGATTATTATATAAGGCATATTAAAAGAAATAACAAGTTAGTATGCTAGTCTATTTTCTTTATATATGCCGTTCTTTTAAAGTGAAAATTTTTTTTCATTTTTTAACTAAATATTATTTATAAAATGGAGGTCATATGATATGGCAAAATCAATTTTAATTAGAAGCCTTTATAGAGATACTGATACTTTTTTATCAAAGGAAATAAAAATATCAGGTTGGATAAGGACTTTAAGAGCATCTAATGCTTTTGGTTTTATAGAAGTTAATGATGGTTCTTTCTTTAAAAATATCCAAGTAGTTTTTGATGATAAATTAGGTAATTTTAAAGAAATATCGAAATTACCTATCAATTCTTCAATTTCAGTTATAGGTGCATTAGTTGCTACACCTGATGCAAAACAACCTTTTGAAATTCAAGCAAAAGAAGTTATTGTTGAAGGAATGTCAAACTCTGATTATCCTCTTCAAAAGAAAAGACATACTTTTGAGTATTTGCGAACAATAGCTCATTTAAGACCGAGAACTAATGCTTTTTCAGCAACTTTTAGAGTACGTTCTGTTGCTGCTTTTGCTATACATAAATTTTTCCAAGAACAAAACTTTGTATATACACACACTCCAATAATAACTGGTAGTGATGCTGAAGGTGCTGGAGAAATGTTTAGAGTAACAACTCTTGATCCCAAAGCCCCTCCATTAAATGAAGATGGAAGCATAGATTATAGCAAAGATTTCTTTGGCAAAGAAACTAATCTTACCGTTTCTGGTCAATTAAATGGTGAATGTTTTGCTTTAGCATTTAGAAACATTTATACCTTTGGACCAACTTTTAGAGCTGAAAATTCTAATACAACAAGACATGCAGCTGAATTCTGGATGATTGAACCAGAAATTGCTTTTGCAGATTTACAAGATGATATGGAACTTGCAGAAGAAATGCTTAAGTATGTTATTAAATATGTTATTAATGAATGTCCTGAAGAACTAGAATTCTTTAACCAATTTGTTGATAAGGGATTATTAGAAAGATTAAACCATGTAGTTTCATCAGACTTTGCTAGAGTTACTTATACAGAAGCTGTTGAAATTTTGCAAAAATGTGGTAAGCAATTTGATTATGATGTAGCTTGGGGTATTGATTTACAAACAGAACATGAAAGATACCTTACTGAAGAACACTTTAAAAAGCCTCTTTTTGTAACAGATTATCCTAAAGAAATAAAAGCATTCTACATGAGAATGAATGATGATAATAAAACAGTTGCAGCTACTGACCTTTTAGTTCCAGGAATCGGAGAAATAATAGGTGGTAGCCAAAGAGAAGAAAGATTAGATGTCTTAAAGGGTAGAATGGCTGAATTAGGATTAAACGAAGAAGATTACTGGTGGTACTTAGAACTAAGAAAGTATGGAGAAACTAAACACGCAGGCTTTGGTTTAGGTTTTGAGAGATTAATCATGTACATAACTGGCATGACAAACATCAGAGACGTAATACCATTTCCTAGAACTCCAGGAACTAGCGAGTTCTAATTGTTTAATTTTTAATACGACTCAATCCGTGTTATAATATCATTCTTGTTTTAATTGATTTTTAATAATATTGTTTTATATTATTCTATAAGAGGTAAAAAGGGGCTGTTGCAAAATGCAACAGCCTTTTTGTTGTAAAAGTAAAAATGTGAATTCAAAAGAATTCACATTTTCAGTATAATTAAGTTATGCAAAACTCTAAATTACACAATAAAAATTATATCGAATTTAATGAGTCTTATCAACTAGTATTACCATTAAATTTAGAATGTTTAATACCAGAAGATGATTCAGTCCGCTTGCTAAGCCATATATTGGAGGGATTAAATTATACAAAATTGTATCAGGCGTACTCTTCCGTTGGAAGAAAACCCGCAGTGGAACCAAAAATCATGTTCAAAATAGTATCTTATGCTTATTCTCAAAATATTTATTATAGTAGAAAAATAGAGAAAGCATGCAAAAGAGATATAAATTTCAAGTGACTTCTTCAAGGATATAAAGCACCTGATCATGCTACCATTAGTAGATTTCTTAAAAAATATCTTTCAAATGAAGTAATTGAAGATTTGTTTTATCAACAGGTTAAATATTTAGCTGAACAAAATGAAATATTATTTGAAAATGTATTTATTGATGGTACGAAAATCGAAGCGAATACTAACCGTTATACTTTTGTTTGGAAGAAAGCAATTTACAAAAATGAAGAAAAAATGTTTGATAAAATAGTTATGCTTATTCAAGATATTAATGTCTCAGAAATAGCAGAATTTATTATAGAAAAAGAAACATTGCTAAAAAATATCACAAATTCATTTAGAATACTGTGATATTTTGATTTATTATTCATTTTTACTGCTACAAAATTTATTGACCTTATGAATAAAATTAATCTAGGCAAACTTATCCTCTATTTTCCGTCTTTTCTAATCTCTAATAATAATTTCTCTAATCCAAGTAGCAATCCAAACACTATAAATATTATTTAGCAGACCAATACGACTGAATATATGAAATATAATAACCATTTATTTTTTCTCACCTATCCCCCTTCTTTCAAACTATATTTAATAACTTACCATCAGTTCATCATAATTTACAAGGTTGTAGCAACTACAAAATCTTATAAGCTACACCTTTTGAAGAAGATTATGAACTAAAAACACCTTAAAATTCAAATCTGAATAATACGATGTTTTAATAAATTATTCAATTTTATAAATGTGCTAAAATGTTTTACTTGGGTCACTTCCATATTAAACGTATTCCTTTACAAGTAAAAAAGCAATTAATCCTCCAATAGTTCTTTTTTCCCCTTTGTCAAATTTTATCATTTATTTCTATATTTAACTAAATTAATATAATAATTATAACACTTATTTCGCCCTTTCATACAAATTATTACACTTGATTAAAATATATCTATTCCATAAACACATTGTTGTTTGATTTTAAGAGGATTTTCTGGGAATTTTCATTTCAAGAGTTAAGTCGCTTTAAATTACTATCATCTATCAATTGTAACATATTTTGTAATTTGTGTATTCTTAAAAACTCATTTAGGGAAACTTCGTGACTTATAGGGGGCTAGTGGTGTCAGACTTCCTAATAAAAAATCCCCCAAATAAGAGGAGATATATATTTATTTTTATTATGGTTATTTACTTGCATATTCTTGGTATGGAAGACGAATTGCAACTCCTGTCTTATCAAATTTATATTCTGTCCCATCAAGAGGATTTTTATTATAAACCAAGTTCATTCCAACAGTATACAGAGCTTTAGCCATAGCAGAAGGATCTTGAAGAACAGAACCTGTCATAAAACCTTTTTTAATTAAATCTTGTGCTTCTGGTATTGCATCAACTCCAACAACTGGTATTGTTTTTGTTTTATCACCATTGTTATAACCTTGCTCTTGTAAAGCCTCAATAGCACCAATTGCCATAGCATCATTATTTGAAATTATTGCTTCAATTTTGTTTCCAAGCTGTAAAAGTAATGCTTCAGTAGTATTTTTAGCTACTTCTTGATTCCAATCACAAACTTTCAACGCAAGTTCTTGCGTTTTTATTCCTGCATTGTTAATTGTTAAAATAGAACTTTTTGTTCTTCCAATTGCTTCTAGATTATCACGTTCACCCATTAACATAATATATTGCATTATATCATCTTTATTTTTATCTATAATTTTTTTATTAGTATTCCATTCATTAATAAGAATTTTCCCTTGTAACGTACCAGCTTCTTCCGCATCTGTTCCTACAAAATAAGATTTTTTATACGATTTAACAGCTTCGATATCAACGGGCTCCCTATTAAATAGAATTACTGGAATGTTATCTTCTTTAATTTTATTAATAGCTTCTTTTGTAATTTTTGTATCCACTAAATTTAATAAAAAAAGATCCACATCTTTCTTTTCAAGTAATGTATCAAGACTCTTATTTTGTATAGATTGATCATTCTTACCATCATAGAAAGTAAATTCAACCTTTCCTTCATTTTCCTTTTGAATTCCTTCTAAACCTTGGCGAACCAGGGAAATATAAGCATCATCAAATCTATATAATAATACAGCTATTTTAACAGGCTTTCCTTCAACAACTCGTAAACTAGTACTCGTCGTATTTTGATCACAGCTTACTAGTATTATAATCATAATAACTGAAAACATAATAAGTGATAATATCCTTTTTAACATTTTCATTTTAGCCTCCATAATTATTAAGCACTTTTATAACATTATAATTTATTATCAGATAAATCAGAAAAAAATATACAAATAAAGATTAAATTATTATTATTTAATAATATCTTTTAACACTTGCCTCGGTATTCTCCCACAATATTCCATCTTATGATGATAAGTACACAATGATATTAAATTACCTTCGTCGAGTCTTAACTCATAAGTCTCGACTATCGGCTCTATGTGATGTACTTCAATGGAGTTATCATATATACGTCCATATGTGCCATATAAGTTTCTAATACATAACTGACATAATCCTTTATCCCTATCAAATAAGACCTTACATCTCTTCTTCCGCGCCTGGGTATTTCTGAAATTTATTTCAAAGGTTACCACCATTAACTCTAATGATAGCCTTACAATTATAGTTATATTCGTGGACTCTGCCACACTTGGAACTAAACTGATACCTATAGACTAGACATATAAAAAAAAGTATTTAGCCTGTAGGTATTTTTTTGTATAATTAAATAATTAGGGAAATGAACTAGGATGAGTAAGATTTTATTTAGTAAACAAAATATTATAGATTTAGAAAAGACTAAAAATATTCTTAGAGTTAGTGAATGTTCGATAGCATATACAGATGAATTTTTATTGAAGAATATATGTCAAGTAAATTTTCAAGGGGAATCTTTGCTGAAAATGTATTTAATATTAAAGTAATAGGCTTAAAAAGGATTATGCAATCAGCTGATCATTGGAAAGCTGCATATAAAAAGTATGGAGCATTAGGTTTAGATGATAGTCGAAACGCTCTAGCGGACGGCCTCATTCAAGAGAATTTAGTAAAGAAGAAATAATTGAAAGACAAGGATATAAAATTGGAATGATATTATTTTTAAGTACAAATATATTAATGTTAATACAAATCTTAGTATAGTGACAGAAGTGTCAAAAGATGGCCGTGGAGAATCCTCTCTTTAGGTTCAAACTCCTAAAACTCAAAAAGTTAAGCGTAAAGTTTCAATTCCAAACTGTCTTATAACTATTCTAAAACAATATAAAAAAGTCGATTGAAAAATATATCAAAGTTAGGCAACAAATATACAAAGAATAAATTAGTATTCTGTCATGAATATGGAGATTATTTAAATAGAGATAAAGTAACCTATTAATACAAAAAATACTTAAAGAAAACAAAATAAGAAATAGAAAGTTTCATGATTTACGACATACATATGTTACACGTCTTTTGGAACTTGGAGAACAAGCAAAAACAGTGCAGGAATCACTTGGACATAGTGATGTATCTGTAACGCTAAATACTTATACTCATGTACTTGAAGATACTAAGGAAAAAGCAACATCAAAATTAGACACTTTATATAACACTATTGAGAACTAACAATTCCCTTTTTTTATGCCCATAAATAAGTATACAAATAACTGTTCACCTTATATTTCTACATAAATACCAGTAATATCAAAGCTTTAAATGTTTGTAGATAATAGACTAGTATTTTGCATTACTTTTTAACAAATAATTATAATATCTTTTATATTTCAAAAAATCTATAAGAGGTAAAAACAAGGGTAAAACTATAAAAGTAACTTGATTTTTAAGCTGATAAAGTGTTGAAAATACTAAATTTATAGTGATTTTAATTTAAAGAACTCCAGGAACATCAGAATTTTAATATAAGGTGCATTTGAAAAAATAACAATTCAGTATACTAGTCTATTAAATAAACATACTTTATTGACATGTTTACTTATTAGGCTTTATTGGGTAAACATACCTGCTTGTCTAATGCAAAATATACATAGCATATTTTTGACTTGTTATTCTTTTACGTGCCTAATAGCAGATGATATTTTTATGAATAAAAATCTAACAACTCAATCTAGATTCCATAAGTTTTATGAAACCTCACACTTAAATAAAAGTTCACTTATATCATAGCTATATCACAAGTTAATATTTCCGAAATTTACAACATTAAATCTATAATTTGACAATATATTATATAATCAATAATATATTTTTCCTATAATACTATAAATAGACTAATTTTACTGATATACTATTCTTATGTAAAATATATTACCAGCGAATTATGTTGTAACTTGTATTATTTAAAACCAAATACTTGAGGAGAAGATAATTATGAGATTAGTTCCAATTGAATGTGTAAAGCCAAATACAATTATCGGTAAAACTTTATATGATATTGAAGGCAGAATATTAGTAAGATCTGGTGTAATTCTAAGCAAAGGAATTATATCTAAAATAAAAGAAATAAATATTTTATCAATATATATAATTGATGAATATAGTTCTGAAGAAATAGAAGATATTATTAAGCCTGAGTTAAGACAAAAATCAATTTTAACAATAAAAGAAGCTTTTTCAAATATAAGTAGACTTACTGTTGCTGATAAATTTTCAAAAAAGGAATCTGTATATTTCAACAACATTGAAAATATGGCAGAAGATTTAATTGAAAATATACTAAACAATAAAAGTGTACTACTTCCATTAGTAGATATAAGAAGTCTGGATAATTATGTTTATTCTCATTCTGTAAATGTTGCTGTAATATCCCTTGTTCTCGGTATTGCTTTAAAGCTACCTAAGAGGCAATTGCAACATCTTTCCACAGGAGCTTTGCTTCACGATGTTGGAAAATCATTTATTTCCAAGGAACTCCTAATGAAAGAAGAAGAATTAACATTAGAAGAAATTTCAATACTACAACAGCATTCAAATCTTGGTTATAAATATCTATCAGACTCTTATAATTTAAGTGCTAATAGTAAAATAATAGCATTGCAACATCATGAAAGGCCTGATGGTTTGGGTTATCCTAACGCATTAGTTAACGATGAAATCAATACCTTAAGCAAAATTGTAAGCATTGCTAATGCTTATGATGAGTTATCAACAGGTAGACCTAATAAGAAAGCAATGTTTCCAAGTGATGTTTTAGAGTATTTAATGTCTAATGCAGGTAAGATGTTTGATTATGATATAGTAAATACTTTTTGTAAAATAGTAATTCCTTTTTCTAAAGGAACTTTAGTTGATCTTAGTAATGGTGATATAGCTGTAGTTCAAGAAACTCTACCTAACTTTCCACTAAGACCTATTGTAAAAGTCCTTAAAAGCTCTAGAACTGATACAATTAACAAAGAAATTAATTTAATAGATGAGATTTCAATAGTTATAACAGGTATAAGATATGAACTATAAAAAGTTAAATATCTTATATTGTACGGGTTTCAATATAATTTCTGATATTGAAATTAATACCTATAGTTAAGTAAATAATACTTAATCTTCATATATAAAGAGAGCACATGATTTTTAATAATATGTGCTCTCTTTGTAGTTTAAATATTAATTAGATTTTCTTATGTCATCTGCAATACTAATATCAACGCGTGATACGATATAAACTTTTTCACCTTAAGGAATTCTATATTTACAAATATATTTTGTCTATTTTTTAGATATATATTTATTACCTTTTATATAAAACCTCCAAGGAAAGTCTATAGCTTCTTCTGCATAATCAATACCAATTCTCTTAGTTTCAACTATTTCGAACTTTTCCTGCTCCTCATAGTCTATATAAAAGTTCCCTTTTTCATAAAGCTTTATATAATTTTCTGATTTATCTATTGAAAACGCCATACATAATTTTGAAGGACCATTTGTAATTGATTTTTTCTTAGCTTCTGATAATTCCTCATAATTTTGATTAAATCTTCTTTTGGCAAGATAATCAAATTCATTTAATGGCTCTAGTGCTCTTATTAAAACTCCCTCTCCCTTATTTTCAAGTCCACTTATAACATTAAAGCAATGATATTTCCCATAAATAAAGTATACATATGCAATGCCACCTTCTCTAAATAATGGCTCTGTTCTTTCAGTCCTTTTGCCATTATAAGCATGAGATGCCTTATCTATCTCTCCTATATACGCTTCTGTTTCAACAATTTTACCTTTCAAAATGACATTGTCAATATTTCTTACAAGAGTTTTTCCCAAAAGTTCTTTGGCTAAAATTAATGCTCCTTGCTTATAAAATTCTTTTTCTAAAATTAACATTTAGACTCTCCCTTCTTAGATATATTAAAAATAATATTTCATCAAATCTTTGATTATATCCACAAGCTATGATAAATAATCCACAGATATATAAGTTTAATTCATATTTCTGTGGATTAATTTATAAGTTTATTATTTCAAATATACTAGAAATTATAAGCATAATGGCACTAAATTAATTTTAAATAGCAGTGACTTTATAGGTACAACTAAATTCTCGCTCTACTTCTAATGAAATTACACCTTCTTTTTCACTAAATTCACCATTAAAATCTTCATAATCTGCATGACCAAACCAAGGTTCTATGCATACAAATGGTGCTCCATCTTTTGGTGCCCAAATTCCCATATAAGGAAAACCATTAAAATCTACAGTTAAAGCTTTGCTACTGTTTTTTGATTTTATTGTTATTTTATCAGATTTTAAATTATTAAAAACTAATGCATCATCTTTAAACAATTCCTTTGATAACATAATATTATCTGTTGAATTTAAACATTCACTTTCATTATGAGACAGATATCCTTCTTTAGTAAGAACATTTCTATTACTTATCTCTTTTTCACTAAATTGAAGATAGCAATCTTCTAATCTCCCAATTTGATTAATAGGACACATAAATGCGGGATGTGTTCCTATTGAAAAATATATTGTTTTATCATCCAAATTTTTAACACTATATTTAACATTAACAGTGTTGTCTTCTAATGTATAAGCAGCTTTCAATGAAAACTTATATGGATATACTTTTAAAGATTCCTCTGAGAAATTTAATTCAAAGGTTACTTCACTATCTGTTTTTGAAATCAATGTAAACTCAGAAGTTCTAGCTAATCCATGTTGCGGTAATTCATATGTTTTTCCATCAACTCTGTACTTTGAGTCTAAAACCTTTCCCACTATGGGAAATAATATTGGTGCATGATACTTCCAATACTCAGGATTTCCATCCCACAAATATTCAGTTCCATCAATTTTACTTGTTATAGAATGTATTTCTCCCCCATGAGTACTTGCTGTAATTTTAATACTTGAATTTTCTAAAGAATAAATCATAAATTTTCCTCCTCCATATTAGGTATATTCAAAAATAATAAGTCAGTATGCTATTATATTTTCTTTAACATACCTTGTTAAATATATTTTCAATTAATATAGTATATAAAAATTAATACTCTATCGTAATGACCTCATTCAATCTCATACTTTCTTTAACATCTATTATCCTTTGGTTTGTTGAACCTCTAAATCTAAGTCCATCTTGTTGTTTATCATTCTCAAATTTTCCATCTACCAATCCATCTATACTATTTATCAAATCATTCCAACCTTCATATTCATCTTTATGTTCAATAATGTACTCATAAGTATATCCTGTATAACTCCAGATATTCAATCCTTTTTCTTTAAAAGCCTTTGCCATATAAGCAAATTTATCAGCTTGTTCCCATGGATCTCCACCACTAAATGTAACTCCCCTTAAAATCGGATTATCTAATGTATCTTCTATTAATTCATCTAAATCTTTTTCTTCGCCACCATAAAAATCATGAGTGTCAGGATTAAAACAGCCCCTGCAGTTATGTTTGCATCCTTGAGCAAAAAATACTCTTCTCATACCTGGCCCATTAACTAAACTTTCATATGCTATTCCAGATAGTCTTATAGTCTTTTCCATAATAATGACCTCTCTCCAACTAATTTAAACACAGGAGATAAAGTAACAAGTCAATGACTCGAAATATACTAGTATGCTGACTTGTTATTTTTTCAATGTGCCTTATCTATTATCACTCTAAAGAATTCTTATATATATTAATTATAACTTAATTATAAATAAATTTACAAATTATAATATCTCGTAATTTCCTAATCATCAATTTCAATATAAAAAAAGCACAAGAATTCAAAATCTATGAACTCCTGTACTTTTTTATTTAATTATTATCTCTCAAATTAGATATTTGCTTTTACGTAATTAAGTCTTCCGCCAGCTCTAATAACTGCAATTTCTTTTTCTGTTAAATCAATGGTTGCTTCAAATTCAGTTTCCTTAGTCAAGTTCTTCACTCTTACTACGCCTGTTTCTAAAGCAGCTTGAATATTTTCCATCTTTAAGTCATCTATTAAATCAATGCTATCATAATCAGCTTCATTCTTAAATTCTATTGGAACTATTCCATTGTTAATTAAGTTAGCTTTATGAATTCTTGCAAATGATTTAGCTATAACTGCTTTAACTCCTAAGTATAGTGGTGCAAGTGCTGCATGTTCTCTACTTGAACCTTGACCGTAGTTTCCTCCAGCAATTATAAATCCACCATTGAATTCCTTAGCTCTCTTAGGGAATTCTGTATCTACTGTGTTAAAACAGAATTCTGCAAGATAAGGAATATTTGATCTAAATGGTAATAACTTTGAGTTTGAAGGCATAATATGGTCTGTTGTAATATTATCCTCAACCTTTATTAATACCTTACCATCTAATTCTTCTCCTAATGCTTTAGCTACTGGGAATGGCTTAATATTTGGTCCTCTAACAACTTCAACCTCAGCATTAGTTGGTGCTGGTGCTAAAATCATAGAATCATCTATTAAGAATTCCTTAGGCATATCTATTGTTAAATCTATATCCATTTCAGTTGGATCAGTTAAGACTCCACTAATTGCTGAAACTGCTGCTGTTTCAGGACTTACTATGTATATTTGTCCTGATAATGTTCCACTTCTACCATAGAAATTTCTATTTACTGTTCTAAGTGAAATTGCATCAGTTCCAGGTGATTGCCCCATACCAATGCATGGTCCACAACCATTCTCAAGTATTCTTGCTCCAGCACTTATTATATCTGCTAACGCACCATTTCTAGCCATCATTTCCATAACTTGTCTTGATCCTGGTCCAATTACTAAACTAATATTAGGGTGAACTTTATTACCCTTTAATATCTTTGCAACTTTCATCAAATCTTCATAAGAAGAATTAGTACAACTTCCTATAAATACTTGATCAACTTTAATCTTACCAACTTCGCTAACCTTAGCTACATTGTCTGGACTGTGTGGTTTAGCTGTAAGTGGTGTTAATTCATTTAAGTTGATTGTTACTACTTCATCATATACTGCATCTGCATCTGGCTTAAATTCTATCCAATCTCTTTCTCTTCCTTGAGCCTTAAAGAATTCTAAGGTTCTTTCATCACTTGGGAAAATTGAAGTTGTAGCTCCAAGTTCTGCTCCCATATTAGTTATAGTAGCTCTTTCTGGAACTGAAAGTGTTTTAACGCCTTCACCAGCATATTCAAAAACTTTACCTACTCCACCTTTAACAGTTAATACTCTTAAAACTTCAAGAATAACATCTTTAGCTGATATCATCTTATTTAGTTTTCCAACAAGCTCAATCTTAACTACCTTTGGAGTATTAATATTGTAAGCTCCACCTCCCATGGCAAGAGCAACGTCTAATCCGCCTGCACCCATAGCAAGCATACCAACACCACCTGCTGTTGGTGTATGGCTATCAGATCCTATTAATGTATCTCCTGGTGTTGAAAATCTTTCTAAGAATATTTGATGACATATTCCATTACCTGGCTTTGAAAAATATACTCCGTATTTAGATGCAACTGTTTGAATAAATTTATGATCGTCTGCATTTTCAAAACCTTGTTGTAACATATTATGATCTATAAATGCTACTGACTTCTTAGTCTTTACTCTATCTATTCCCATAGCTTCTAATTGAAGATATGCCATAGTTCCTGTTGAATCTTGAGTTAAAGTCCTATCAATTTTTAATGCAACTGGTTCTCCTACCTTTAATTCACCTT